>WFZY01000045.1 GCA_015489265.1 Flavobacteriaceae bacterium
TAACCTAAAATTTAAACATTATGATTCAAAAAAGTATGTATGTCTTTTTGACATTTTTATTAAGCTTGTCAATTTATGGACAAGGAACACCGGTTATTACAATGATTGCCGATGGTGATGAAACCGGTGGCACACCTAAAGTATTGGAAATCTATGCCGATGGCACCGTTGATTTTTCAAACTATTCACTGCAAAATCAAATGAACAGCAGTACTACATGGGGCAATACTTATGATTTAAGCCCTCTGGGAACCGTAACAGATGCTTTTGTATATGTCTATAAAGACGGGAACCTGAACGGACAAAGTGCTTTTGCTTTAAATTTTCCTTCAGTTACAGCTTCACAAAGTCTTGATACCGGAAATTCTAATATTGTCGGATTTAACGGTGATGACAGAATTCGAATTATTGAAACAGCAACCGGAAATGCTGTTGATACATATGGTGTAGATGGTCAAGACGGAACAGGCAGAGTTTGGGAATATAAAGATGGTTTTTCAAAACGTCTAAATCAAACCGGACCCGATGCTGTTTTTGATGAAAATAATTGGAGCTTTAATAATGGAGCTCTTAACGGAAACGGTGCTGTTCAAAATGGTGAAATCTATGAAAATATTATTGGTATCGGCACTTATGTTCCGGCAAATGCTGCAACCTGTAATCCACCTACACATGAAGCTGCTATGAATATTACCGATACTTCAGCAGATTTAATTTGGTCTGCCGGCGGTAATGAAACTGCTTGGAATATTGAATATGGCATCACCGGATTTACGCAAGGACAGGGTACTACTCTTAGTGTAAACACAAATCCTTATACTTTAACTGGTTTAACAGCCAACACGACATACGACTGGTATATCAGAGCAAATTGCAGTGCCGGCGTATCAAGTTCTTGGGTAGGCCCTTTTACGTTTACAACAACCAATACAAATGGAGACCCTTGTGTCGGAATTGTTCCGGATTATACACAAGATTTCGCCAACTATTTACCACAATGCTGGCATGAAGCTAAAGGTTTTCCCGGAAGCTTAAATATGACCAATAGTCGATGGACCTATGACGGTTTCCTTAATCAAGGTACAACCGGTGCAGCACGTGTGTATGTTTATGGAACGGCACAACATACTTCCGAATGGCTGATTAGCCCGTCTTTTGATTTAAGTAACGGTAACTATGAATTATCTTTTAAAGTCGGTATCACCGGATTTAGCAATACAGGCGGCGTAACTATGGGTATAGATGATTCGGTTTCCTTATTAGTTTCTACTGACGGTGGTAATACTTGGAATAGTATAATTGATTGGAATCCTAACAATAACCCTTCAAGTGTAGGAAATTTTTATGCTTTTGATTTAGCCAATTATGTCGGCAATCCGGATGTCAGATTTGCTTACTTTGCCAATGCAGGCGATACGGCTCAAAACGGTTATAATTTTTATGTTGATGATTTTGTCATTACCGGCACCGGATGTGCAGCCCCCTCTAATTTAAACTCGACCATCACAGGAACGACATCTGCCATATTGTCTTGGGTTGATAATACCAGTGGCGCAGCTTCTTATCTCGTTGAATGGAAAGCTGTCGGAACTACAACTTGGAGCAACTATACAACTTCGGTAGGTGCAACCTCTTACACACTAACCGGACTAACAGCTGATACCGAATACCAATGGCGTGTAACTTCTGATTGTGGCGCCGGTAATCCCGGAGTAACTGTATCGGGTAATAATTTTATTCCAACGTGTATTCCTATTGTACCCGATTATTTACAAGAATTCACCAGCTTTTTAGATGAATGTTGGATGGAAGGAAAAGGTAATATGACCAGCTTCTATCCTGCTAATTCGCGTTGGACCAATGATGGCTTTGCCAATAACGGCACAACCGGTGCAGCTCGTGTTGTCCTTTATGTTAACCCTAATGACAGCTGGCTCATTAGCCCCGAATTTGACTTGTCAAACGGCATTTATATGTTGGAAATGGATGTTGCGACAACCGGATTCTCTAATACCATACCTGCAAATATGGGGGTAGACGATGAGGTCAATGTCCAAATCTCGACTGATGGTGGTAACACTTGGAGTGTTATTTATGTCTGGGACGCCAGTAATATGCCATCCAGTATGGGAAATCATGTTATCATTGATTTGAGTAACTATAATAGCTTTGCAAAATTTGCTATCGTAGCATCAGACGGTACTATTGCCAATACAGCTTATAATTTTTATGTAGATAACTTCCATATATTTAACTCTGTAGCAAGACCTGAAGTTAAACCGACACAACATACGGCTGCTTATGAGATTAAATTAGGACAAAATAATGATGTTTTCAATATTTTTAGTCCTGAACAACAAAAAATAGCCAATATTACAGCTTATGACATGTATGGTGTTGAACTTTATCGCGGTATTAATCTGAATTCAGACAAAATACAAATACCGGTCAAAGCACAAAAAGGTAGTTTAATTATTTTTAAAATTGAAATGCCTGATCATAGCATTATCACCAAAAAAGCTGTTAAACAATAGACTTATAAGTTTTTAATACAAAACAGGTCTGCTCCGGCAGGCCTGTTTTTTTATGTATCTTTGCAAATATATAATGTGAAAATGAGAGGAAAAATATTACGCATTACTACAGTACCGATTTCTCTGCACAAACTACTGCAAGGACAACCGCAATTTATGATACAAAACGATTTTGAAATAATTCTTGCCAGTGCCGATGGAAAAGAAATTTCAAAAATAGAACAAGAAACCGGTCTTAAAGTACATATTTTACCCTTAACCCGAAAAATTTCTCCTATTATCGACTTAAAAGCACTTTGGAAGACCTATAAACTCATCAAACAAACGCAACCTGATATTGTTCATACACACACACCAAAAGCCGGTATCATAGGCATGTTAGCTGCCAAATTTGCCGGCGTCCCCGTGCGTATGCATACAGTAGCAGGAATGCCATTGTTGGAAACCACCGGCATAAAAAGACGAATCTTAAAACTGGTTGAAAAACTAACCTATAAATCTGCTACCGGAGTTTATCCAAATTCATTTGGGCTGAAAGATATTATCCTTAAGAACGGCTTGACTAATCCTAAAAAACTCAAAGTCTTGGCTAATGGCAGTTCCAACGGTATAGATTTAAACTATTTTAATCCCGAATTGTATCCTGAAAAAGATATACAAAGCTTAAGGATTCGCTTAAATATTTCCAATAACGACTTCGTGTTTAGTTTTGTAGGCAGATTGGTTGGCGACAAAGGTATAAACGAACTGGTAAATGCTTTCATTCGTTTGCAAAAAAAACATAAACATATCAAATTGCTTTTAATTGGGAATGAAGAACCTCATCTAGATCCTTTAAAACCGGAAGTAAAACAAGAAATCCAAAACAATAAAGATATTATCACAACCGGATGGGTTGACGATGTACGCCCTTATTTTGCTATTTCTAATGGCTTTGTTTTTCCCAGTTATCGAGAAGGTATGCCTAATGTGGTCATGCAAGCCGGCGCTATGGGATTGGCTTCTATTGTATCTGACATTAATGGTTGTAACGAAATTATTCAAGACCATATCAACGGTTTAATCATTCCTGTTAAAAATACTGAAGTACTTTTTGAAGCCATGAGAAAATTATTAACTCAAAAGGAATTATTACTTAAACTGCAAGAAAATGCACGCCCTTCCATCCAATCAAGATTTGAACAGAAAATGGTATGGCAAGCTTTATTAGATGAATACCAAAAACAATTAAACCTAATTAAAAAATAAGTGTCTTATTTTGAAACAATCTATCATGAAACAATATATTTTCTTAGGACTTATTTTTATATTAAATTTAGAAGCTTGTCAAAAAAAAGCAACAGCCAACACTCCGACCGACAAGGGCTTAACCTATACCAAACAAACTGTATCTTATAAGCAACTGCCGGGTGTTTCGCAAAATTTACTTGATTTAGATGTTTATTACGATGTAGAAAAATTATCCCCTAAACCCATCATCATTTGGATTCATGGCGGCGGTTGGTGTATTGGCGATAAAGCCAACCAAATGGAAAATAAAAAGAAATTATTTGCATCCCTTGGTTTTATTTTGGTAAGTGTCAATTACCGGCTCAGCCCTTTTCCTTATCAAATCAACAATCCCGGGCGAATAAAATTTCCGGTACATAATGTCGATATTGTCGATGCCATAAAATGGATATCTGAAAACATTTCTCAATATGGCGGCGATCCAAATCAAATAATTTTGTTAGGACATAGCGCCGGAGCACATCTCGTTGCCCTTACCGGTACCAATCAAAGCTTTTTGCAGCAAGCCGGGGTCCCGACAGAACATATAAAAGGTATTGCTTGCATTGATACAAGAATGTATGATGTATATGATGTTATACAAAACCAAAATAATCCTGATGATATGTATATCAATGCTTTTGGTACCGACCCGCAAATGAATCTAGATGCATCGCCTATCCGGAATTTAAACAATACGTATTATCCCAAATTTTTTGTTGCCAAAAGAGGTAATTACGACCGGATAAATAGAGCCAATCGGTTTATTAACGCTTTGCAACAAGCAGGTGTAAATGTTACTGAATTAGAAGCCAATATATATACACATTCTGAAATAAATGCTGCCATTGGTGCTGCTAACGAAATGGTCATCACACCGGCATTAATTGATTTTATCAAAAATTGTTTTAACAATGATTGAAGAAAATTTTAATAAATACCAAGCCCAAACATCAACTCATCCTATGGGATTAAAAGTGTCTCATGCCAAAGGAAGTTATATTTATGACACCTCGGGTAAAGCTTATCTGGATTTTGTAGCGGGCGTATCAGCAAACGTTATTGGACATCAACCGCAATCGGTAATAGATGCCATTAAACAACAATTGGACCGGTATATGCATGTGATGGTTTATGGTGAATTTATCCAAGAACCGCAGGTTGCCCTCTGCCAAAAATTAGCCCAATTATTTCCCGGAGATTTATCGGTAACTTATTTGGTCAATTCCGGAACAGAAGCCACTGAAGGCGCTATAAAATTAGCTAAGCTATATACCGGCAGACCTAATATTATAGCTGCTCACCGGTCATATCACGGCAATACACAAGGCAGTATGTCGGTTATGGATTATCCGGAACGCAAACAGCCGTTTTTACCATTAATTCCGGGCGTATCTTTTATCAATTTCAATAATTTAGACGATTTACAAAAAATCAACGGCCAAACCGCTGCAGTCATCTTAGAAACCATACAAGGCGGTGCCGGATTTATAGAACCGGAAAATAATTATCTAAAAGCTGTCAGAGAGCGATGTAATCAAACGGGTACCTTATTAATTTTAGACGAAATACAAACCGGTTTTGCCCGTACCGGAAAGATGTTTGGTTTTGAACATTATGATATTATCCCCGATATTGTTATCACCGGTAAAGCATTAGGCGGTGGTATGCCTATTGGGGCATTTACGTCAACACCTGAAATCATGAAAAGCTTAACCAATCTGGCTATGGGACACATCACAACTTTTGGTGGGCATCCGGTTATTGCTGCTGCTGCACTAGCTACGTTAAACTTTATCGAAAAAAATAATTTATCCCAAGAAGCCCTTCGGAAAGAACAACTCATACGCAAACATTTAAAGCATCCGAAAATTAAAGAATTACGCGGGCGTGGTTTGATGCTTTCGCTCATTATGGAAACACCCGAGCAAGCCAATAATTTAGTCTTAAAAGCCCTAGATAAAGGTCTGATTTTGTTTTGGTTACTTTATGAAAAACGTGCCGTACGTATAACGCCGCCTTTGACAATCAGCGATGACGAATTACTTAAAGGAATTGAGATTATATTAAAGAGCATCTAACCTGAGTCTGCTAAAAAATACTGTAACAATTTTTGCCAATAATCGTTAAGACGATATAAAGAAAAATTTATGGCATCCATCTTACAAGTCAATAATCTGACTAAAAAATTCGGACAACTAACTGCTGTTGACCGGTTGAGTTTCAAGATTGAAAAAGGACATGTTTACGGTTTATTGGGACCTAATGGCAGCGGTAAGTCTACTACTCTGGGTATGATTTTAAATGTTGTCAATAAAACAGGCGGTGATTTTAAATGGTTTGACGGTAAAATTTCCAACGCGGAAGCTTTAAAACGCATTGGTGCTATTATTGAACGGCCAAATTTCTATCCGTATATGACGGCTTGGCAAAATCTAAATCTGGTTTGCAAAATCAAAGATATTCCCAATGATGCCATTGATGAAAAATTAGAAATAGTCGGTTTGGCTGACCGCAAACACGATAAATTTAAAACCTATTCACTGGGAATGAAACAACGTTTGGCTATCGCTTCAGCTTTATTAAACAATCCGGAAATGCTCATTTTAGATGAGCCAACAAACGGGTTGGACCCAAAAGGTATACACGAAATACGAAAAATCATTAAACATATAGCCGATAAAGGAACTACTATCATTTTAGCATCGCACCTGTTAGACGAAGTAGAAAAAGTTTGTGACCGGGTCATTATTTTACAAAACGGTAAAAAAATCTATGAAGGTAAAGTATCGGAAATGAGTCTTCAAACTTTTTGGTATGAACTGCAAACCGACCAACCTGAAATAATCCATGATATCTTATTACAAAATGATGCCATTCAAAATGTGATTATAGAAAACAAACTGGTCAAAGTTTTTCCGAAAACCAAAGATTTTTCAGGTAAAGAACTAAACAAATATTTAGCAGGACAAGGTATTTATGTCGAGAGTTTAGTCAAAAAACAACCCCGTTTGGAAGATGAATTTTTAAAAATTACGGCATGAAAAGTTTTATTAAATTAATTAATATCGAATACTATAAAATCAAGCACCACAAACTGAGCCGTATTTTATTCTTGTCTTATTTTGTATTACTAAGCGGTATTGCTTTGATTGCCGCCATTAAGTTTAAATTAGGACACATTGAAATCCATTTGGCAGAGCAAGGTATATTTAACTTTCCATATATCTGGCATTTCAATACTTGGGTAGCCGATTTTTTAACATTCTTCTTGGCTATTATTGTCGTTTCTATGGTCACCAATGAATATAATTTTCGTACCGTAAAGCAAAATTTGATTGACGGCTTGACCAAAAAAGAGTTTATTTTATCCAAATTTTATTTTTTAGTTGTTTTAGCATTTTTAGCCACACTTTTTGTCTTTGTAATAAGCTTAATATTGGGTTTAAGCTATTCCGACTATACCAGTACAGGTATCATCTTTAAAGATTTATATTTTTTACCAGCTTTCTTTTTAAAATTGCTGGGTATATTTTCCTTTATCATGTTTTTAGGATTTTTATTCAGAAGATCTGCCATAGCATTGGGGTTCTTTTTTATCTGGATGATTATTGAAGGTATCATATATGGTTTGCTGCGATGGCAGTTATTTAATAAGGAAATTGCTACTAATATTTCGCAATTTCTACCATATACATCCATAAAAAGTCTTCTTCCCGAACCGATAAGCCGACTAAATGCTGCCAAAAATATCGGTAAACAGATTGGAGAAAATATCGATAAATTTGAAGGTATTCCTTTACAAAACTTTATTATAGTCTTTATTTGGATTGCAATTTTTGTATATTTTTCATATAAAATACTAAAAAAAAGAGATTTGTAAGTCAAAAAATTTGTATTTAGCTTTGATAATATTATATTTGGGCTTAAATACAAATTTCAATGAAAAAATTACTTCTGATATTTTCTTTTAGTCTTTTAAGCTTTACATTACAAGCACAATTTGAAGCTGCCCATTGGTTTTTCGGTACACATGCCGGACTGGATTTTTCAGGTGGTGCACCCGTAAGAGAACCCGGCGGACAAATTGATACCGAAGAGGGCTGTTCTTCTATTTCTAATGCTTGTGGTGATCTTTTACTTTATACAGACGGAATTACAATTTGGAATGCCAACCATCAGGTTATGCAAAATGGAACGGGCTTACACGGGGATGATTCATCGACCCAATCCGGAATTGTGGTTCCAAAACCCGATGACAGACACATTTATTATGTTTTTACGGTTGATGATGCTTTCGGTGGACCTTCTACCAATGGTATGCAATATTCCGAAGTCGATATGACTTTAGATGGAGGACTAGGTGGCGTAGTTCCCGGACAAAAAAATGTTCAATTAGTCAATAGTGCCAGCGAAAAAGTGACGGCTGTTATCAGTTCTGACGGCAGTTCCGTATGGGTCATTACAACTGCGCCAAGAACATCGAGCACTTCAGCCCCATACAATACTATTGGTGATAATATGAATACCTTTTATGCTTTTCGTATAACATCATCCGGTGTTGAAACCACTGCAACCGTTTCACAATTACCACTTAATATTTTTTATGGTATCGGTTATCTAAAAGCTTCTCCTGACGGCACTAAAATAGCAATGGCAAATGCCATGGATAACACAGCTTATCTGTTTGATTTTGATAATTCTACAGGGGTTGTTAGCAATCCTGTACAGCTAAGCTTAAATATGGGTAATAATTCTCCATACGGTCTGGAATTCTCTCCCGATAGTTCCAAACTATATTTAAGTGACTGGTATGACCGGTTAACCCAATTTGATTTATCAAACAACAACCAAGCAACTATCATCAGTACCAATACCAATTACAGAGCTGCTTTGCAATTGGGCTTAGATGGAAAAATTTACAGACCATATACAACTGACTACGGTTCTAATCAAAATACTGTAAGTGTTATAGAAAACCCCAATGAAGCCGGAACGGCATGTAATTACCGGCACCGTTACATCAATTTAGGTTCAGGCATGTATACACACCAAGGATTACCACCATTTATACAGTCCTATTTTGTCCAAATACAAGCCCCTAATGTAACGGCGCAGTTTAATAATACCTGGGAAGTTACATCTAATGAAGAAATTGTTAGTGTCGATTGGGATTTTGGTGATGGTACTTCCGCAACCAGTTATCCTGATAATCCTCCTGATAATACACACTCACAAACCAACCATACCTATAGTACTCCGGGAAATTATACAATTGTAGCCACTCTGCATCTTTTTGTTGGTTGTGATGTTACCGTTACACAAGTCTTTATTATTCCTCCTAATGTTGAAGTTGCAGTTTGTGGGACTAATTTGAGTGGTATTGAAACTTTAGACCTTCATCAATTTGATAATGATGTCATTGCCAATCAAACTAATTCCGGTAATTTTGAAGTTCATTACTTTCTCAATGAATCTGACGCTTTAAATGATGTAAATGAAATCACCGGATTATATACCAATAGTACCAATCATGATAAATTGACCTATAAGCTTATCAATCTTTCTAATAGTGATATATTTTATGGGACTTTTTATTTAGATATCAATCCTATGCCTGAAATTTTGCCGGTTGCGGACTATGAAGTATGTGATGATGATAATGATGGCTTTGCTACATTCGATTTATCAAGTAAATTACCTGAAATTTTAGGTAGTCGAAGCAATCCGCCCTATGAAGTCAATTTTTATCCCACTCAAACAGATGCTGAAGCCGGCACTAATGAAATAACAAATCTAACAGATTATACCAATACTACCAGCTTTGACGAAGTTATTTGGTATAAGATTACAGATACCGGTTCCGGTTGTACTAATACCGGTTCTTTTAACTTAAAAGTTCATCCGCTACCTGA
>WFZY01000046.1 GCA_015489265.1 Flavobacteriaceae bacterium
ACTACCTGCTCCTGAGCCACCTGATCCAAATTCATAGTCCGGAACAATTATTTCAGATGCATCAAATGAGAAATCATCATTAAAATCTATCCATGCCGTAAAATATTCTTCTGAATAGCCGACTGTAACAGTCATATCATAAGCAGTACCGGCTTGTAAATCGGTTGATATTGTAGTAAAATCTGAATATCCTGTACCATTACAACTTGAATTGTTATTAATAGTACCAAATTGTACATTGGTAATTTCATCACCATAGCTACAATTTCCTGAAGGTTGGCACATATAATGAGTAATAGTTGTTGAAAAACTGTCATTGGAAGTATCGGCATCACCTGATAAATGGGTTTGAGCTGTTAAATTATGGTATCCAATTTGGGAGAAATCGCCGGTTTGACTAAAGGTATAAGTTCCTGTAGAATTTGCAGCAAAAGGTCCCGGAGCTGTTTCGTTGAAGGTTTGACCATCTAAAGTATAACTAACAGGTATATTGGATTGTGAGACACCACCGAAATTGGTAATTTCTATTTGAACAGCTTCTGAATTGCCCAATCCTGTTCCCGATTGCGGACTTAAAATATTTGTAACGCCTGTGTCATTCGGATATAAACTGGTAATATTTACACTCGCTGAATTATTGGTGCTGTCTTGATCATTACTCAAAGCAGTTGATGCCGTTATGGTATAAGTGTGTCCTACCATAGACAAATCTGCTGTTGTAGCAAACGTGAAATTGGCTGTTGCCCCGGCAGCAATACTCCCATTGTAATTTTCAGTAATAACATTACCATTATCTATTTGATATTTGACTGGAAAGTTACTGATGCTTTGTAAACCATAATTGGTGATCGTTACGGTAATTTGTTCATTATTGCTCAAAACACCGCTTACCGGAGCGCTAATGTCTGAAATGCCGGCATCATAGTTATAATCGGTTGCAAATTTGAATTTAGCAACTTGATCAGCTCTTCCTTGATTGGTAAAATATTCACTGATAAACCAAAAAGTTTTATCATCCGAAGGATCAACAGTTAATTGCGCATAATCTCCATAGCGACTGGATGGATCTGAATTAATTCCGGGTGTAACCGTATCCGGAGTAATTGTCATTTGATTTAAAGGATCGTTTGCCATACGTCCGGTATAATGTAATTCGGGAACTTGATCATTATCAACAATTGTATAGCCCAAAGCAATATTTCCTAATCTATCCATATTGATAGAACCGGCAAAAGTATTATGGTTACTGGGATCTATAAAAGTACCTTCTTGGTAAATCGTCCAAGGATCCCCATCATTGTTTTGGCGTAATTCATACCAGCGAATACCGGCTTTACCTTGATTATCGGTATTAACTACAAAATTTAACACAACCGAATTAAAATTAGCAAAGCGTCTGTAATTGGTCATAAACATTACAGTTGCTTGCAACGCATCTATGTCTGTTCCATTGGGTTGTGGCAAATTGGAAAAACTTCCATTGTCAAAAACAGCATTAAAGGCGGCAGTAGGTAATTGTTGCGGATTACTTATGGTTGAATTGCCGGGACTAGCCCAATCGACATTGATGTTCCAAATTTTTAAATGATCTTGATTGACACCTGACCATGAATCATCTTGCATATATATGATTGGCGCATTACCTGCAGGCGGCATTTGGTTGCCATTTATATTAAATCCTGAAGGCGAGTAAAAGCCATTGGTAGAAATACCCGGTAAAGGAAAACCAACTATTTGGGCAGTTGTATTGCCGGCAATCATTTGGTCTCTTTCCATAACATAAACCACATTGCTGGTATCAGCAGAACCGGAATCTTTATTGGAAGTAATATAATAACCGTCACTCCAAATTGAAAATTTTGGGTAATCGATAAAATTAGTACTGGAAGTTCCCGGTATTTCAAAAGCATAGATGTACCAGCCTCCATTGACAGGGTCGGGGGTTTGACTGACAGCTACCAATAATTTATTGGGTGTTGATGAAACATCAAAGTTAGTAATGACAAACTTATCTGCAAATTGGTCATATAAAACAATTGGATCACCATCACTTGTATGCCCCGGAAATAAAGCACTCAAAGCTGTTTCATTGACTAAAACATTACCGTTTTTATCAAAAATTTTAAAAGCGGTATTGTATGCCATAACATAATGGTTTGGACCGGCAGCTCCGGTAGGATCAGAGGGTGTTGCTCCATCATGAGCCGCTTCAAAAGTTAATAAAGGACTTCTTACAGGATGAGAAAGACTACGTTTTGGTACTTGTAATACGGGATCTATCCCTTTTGGCAATCCTTTACCTGGAATGACAATATTCTGCCCGGAACGGCGCTTAGGATTCACTTCTCCTTTTCTTACCGGACGAGGTAGCGATTTGAATGAACTTAAGGGCGGAACATACTGAACCGGCGCCGATTGCGTTACAAAATTGGGTGTTCGTTGAGCAGTTAATTGAAAACCGAAAACGGAAACTGTAAACAACAATATAAATACCTTTAATCTCATAAAATACTTGTTTTAGTTACTAAATTTAAAATAAGTCCAAAAGTATAAACTTTTAAGTCAAAAATTAAGAAAATATCATGAAACCAATTTAAATGGAATAATTTGTAATATTTTAGTAACTTTTTGATAATAATTTAAAAAATGTTCAAGTTTTGATAATAATGAATAATAAGTTCCTTTTGCAGGCAGTATAAATTTATAATATCGTAGATTTAGTTTTCTTTTCAAATTGTATCTTTGTTAAAAATTACAGTTTATGGCACAACCGGTTTCTCCTTTATCAGGGCATAAAATCAAAAAGATACAGCCAGTTAAAGATTATTTGGTTTCCGGTCAGGTTTTTGATTTGTATCATGATGCCGAATGGGATATGTTACTAAGCTTTCCGGTGCCGAATGATTTGGAAAATTATTATAAATCAACAGCTTATAAACCGCATCATCATCAAAACCGGTCGTTTACTGACATGCTTTATAATTTGGTTCGAAAACAAAATTATCTGTATAAATACCGTTTGATCAAACATTTTGTTCCGGATTTTAAATCGGTCTTGGATTATGGAACGGCAACCGGTGAGTTTTTAGCGTTTTTAAAACAGAAAACTATAAAAGTTTCCGGCGTAGAACCTAATAAAATAGCAAGAGAGATTGCTAATAAACTTACTAACGGTAAAGTATCGGTTTCCATTGATAAGGTTTCCGGAAAATATGATGCTATCACACTTTGGCATGTATTGGAACATGTCAAAGAAGTCGATGAATTAATTGACAAACTCAAACAACGATTATCTCAAAACGGGATTTTAGTCATAGCCGTTCCTAACTTTAAATCTTACGATGCGCAGCATTATGGGGCATCTTGGGCAGCGTATGATGTGCCACGTCATCTTTGGCATTTTTCACCGGTTGCCATTCAAAAACTGTTTCAAAAACATCAAATGCAAGTCGTCGGGCAAAAACCTTTGTATTTTGACAGTTTTTACGTCAGTTTGTTGTCCGAACAATATAAAACCGGTAAAAAAAATCTAATCAAAGCATTTTTTACCGGTCTGAAATCAAATTGGTATGCCCGTAAAACCGGACAATATTCGTCATTGGTTTATATTATTCAAGCAAATTAATTATTACAATCGCCATTTGACCCCTAAACTAACCAAATGCGTTTTGCTGTTTTTAAACAGTGGTGTTAAATCGTAATTGGCATAGACGCTCCAATCCGTTCCGCCGACTGCTCCGGTTAGACCATAGGCAAAATTAGGCATGGTATAATCATTTTTTAGCACTTCGTCATGGCTGTCACCACCGGCATAATAGGTCAGTTTTTGTTTGGTAGTCAAACGAAATTTGCCATAAACGCCAGCCGACAAGTGTAAATGCCCGCTTTCGGAATCCGGAAAATTCAGTTCGATACTCAAAGGAATTTTTAACCAAATATGACGCAGTTTTGAGCGTTCCAGTTCGTAGGGATGTTCTACAATTTTAACGGTATCATTTTCAAGGATGTGAAAACGGTTTCCGGTTGGTTTTAAGGTGTTCCAAACAAATGATAAACCGTAAACCAAAAATGCTTTATGGTGCAATATATTGGTTTTCCAGTCCATTCCCACTTCAAAATAGCGTGATTGGATATAACCGTAAGGGCTAAACTCAATGCTTTCTACTTTATCCCGGTCCAACACGTTATTTAATCCGATTGACAAAAAAACATAAGCAAAGGTATGTTGGTTTTTGTGCCGGTCTTTGTCATAATATGCCTTGCGATACATACGCACACGTCTGATATGATAGGCGGTTTGCGGGCTAACGATACTGTCAATGACATAACTGCCTTTACTTGCCCGTTTAAGGTCGCCGGTGAGTTTGTATATGGCATAATCCAAGTCTTCGGCATATTGTTTGGCTAATTGTTTTTTTAAGGATTCGGCTTCCTGTTGACTGATTTCTTTGTTTTGCAACTGCCGGTTAAGGCGTTGCAATTCCGCTTTAAATCGTTGGGTTTTAACTTGCACAATACTGTCAATTTGTCGATTGATATGCAACAATTGTTGATCCAAATCTTGTTGTGCGTTGACGCGGTTAAACATTAATATTTCTAAAAGAATTAAAAAATAAAAGTTCAGTTTCATGGTTGTATGTTTAATGATAAAATGATTTATATGCTTTGATGCCGGCGCTTCGGTACATCCCGACTAAAGTCGAGACACTCAGCCACCTGAGCGAGACACTCAGCCACCTACCGTAGTTGCAAGGTTTCGCTTACAATCGTCTAAAAATAATATCACCGCTACCAAAAGTTTTGGATTTTAGATTTTCGGGCTCGCCGTAATAAATAATATCGCCGCTTCCCATAATCCGCGCATTGAGTCGCTCTATAGCATGTAAATAAATATCTCCCGAACCGGTCAGGGTTGCTTTAACTTTTTGGGCGTCTAATTTTTTGGCATCAATATCTCCCGAACCGGTTAAAACATATTCTGCGGTATCGGCTTTGCCGGTCAAATCTATATTGCCCGATCCGGTCAATGTGGCTTCCAAATGTTTGACATCACTAAGGATTTCCATATTTCCCGAGCCGGTCAAAACCAATTTGAGATTATTCCAATCAAACGGATCAGGATTAAACACGGTTCCCGAACCGGTTAAAGTAATGCGAGATAAGTAATCTGCCGGCACTTCAACGGCTAATTTGCTGTAATGTCTAATGGTAAATTCCGGATTGACACGAATAATCAGTTTACCGCTCTTAGTAAAAGTTTCGATGTATTCCATTAAATTTTCATCGGCGGTTACTTTTAAAATACCGGGTTCTCCCGGAACAATCTTAACTTTAAAAGCACCGGTAACGGTTATTTTATCGTAGGAACTGAC
>WFZY01000047.1 GCA_015489265.1 Flavobacteriaceae bacterium
ATTGGGTAACCATATTGTCGTACAAGGCGGCACCTTTAAAAATCCGGCTGTTCACCGCGCTTTGGAAGTGCTGACCAAAAAGAAAGTGATGTGTACTGATATTCCCGAATTGATGGGCGCCTATGGGGCAGCTCTGATTTCGCTTAAAGAGTATCAAAAAGCTATTGAAACGGATTTAAACCATATCTCATTTAAGGAAATCAAAACCTTGAACGGTGTCAGTCATTATGCCACCCGGAATATCCATTGTAAAGGTTGTACCAACGATTGTAGTATTACCAAGTTTATTTTTGATAACAACAACATCTATTATTCGGGCAACAAATGTGAAACGATTTTTTCCAATTCGGGCGAAAAACAAGCCGAAGGTTTCAATATGCTCGAATATAAATACAATCTTTTGTTTGACCGGCCGGCTGTGCTACCGGAATTTGAACAAAATACCAAACTCAAAATAGGGATGCCGCGTGTCTTAAATCTTTATGAAAATTATCCGTTTTGGCACCGGTTGGTAACCGGATTGGGTTTTGAAATCGTGCTATCGGACGAATCCGATGACCAGCTTTACGAAAACGGACAAGGGACCATTATGTCCGACAATGTCTGTTTTCCGGCGAAACTCGTTCACGGTCATATCCTATCGTTGATTGACAAAAAAGTAGATCGCATTTTGTATCCGATGGCGTATTATCAAAAAAATGAATTTGAACAATCGGATAACACTTATATGTGTCCGGTCATTAGTGGCTATGCCGACGTGATTCGCAACAGTATCGAACCCCAAAAACGTTATAGTATTCCGGTAGATAGCCCGACGGTCAACTTCAAAGATGAAACTTTGTTGGAAAAAGCTTGTTATGACTACTTTAAAACCTTGGGCGTTGATAAAAAATCTTTTAAACGGGTGTTTGAAGACGCTCTAAAAGCCCAAGATGATTTTAAAGCCGCCATTAAACAAAAAGGACAAGAAATTATTGCGGAAACCAAAGCAAATCCCAAGGAAAAAATGACGATTGTTTTGGCTGGCAGACCCTATCATACCGACCCGTTGATTAACCATAAAATACCGTCTATTTTGACCAATTTGGGCGTAGATGTCTTAACGGAAGACGCTTTGCCTTTGCCGGAAAAATTAAAATTTTCGGAATTGCAAGTGATTAGCCAATGGTCTTATACCAACCGGATTTATAATGCGGCACAATGGGTTGCCGAACAAGGACAAGAATTCCAGTTGGTGCAACTCAATTCCTTCGGTTGCGGTCCCGATGCCATTTCTATTGACGAAGTCGCCGATATTTTGCATACCGGTAATAAAATTCATACGCTGATTAAAATTGATGATATCAACTCGATTGGTTCTGTCAAATTGCGCTTACGGTCTATGCTCGAATCCTTAAAAATCAGAGAAATAGATGACCAACAAGGACTCAAAGAAAGAGCGGTAACACCTGAGTTTATTGAAGAAGATAAAGAAAAAAGAACCATATTAGCCCCGCATTTTTCCGAATTTTATTCCCCGTTTATTCCGGCGTTATTCAAATTGGCGGGCTATAAACTCGTCAACCTGCCGCCGGCTTCCAAAGCATCAGTGGAATACGGGCTGAAATATTCCAATAACGAGATTTGCTATCCGGCAACAGTGGTTGTCGGTGATGTGATTCAAGCCCTTGAATCCGGACAATATGACCCTGATAAAATAGCTATTGGTATCACCCAAACCGGTGGACAATGCCGTGCCAGTTCTTACTTATCTTTGATTAAAAAAGGGATGTTGGCTGCCGGTTATGACAACATACCGGTTGTGAGTATCGGCACAAGCGGTAAGACGATTAATCCGCAACCCGGTTTTCATCTGAATTGGAAAAAATTATTACCGGTAACGCTATCAGCCATTCTGTTTGCCGATGCTATGGCAACGATGTTTTATGCGACGGTAGTCCGTGAAAAAGACAAAGGCGCTGCCAAGCGTATTATGGATAAATATTACGATTTGCTCAATGCCGAAGTTGAAAAAGGACGTACAAAAAGCATTTACAAATTGCTTAAAAAAGCCGTAAATGAGTTCAATCAAATAGATGTTGATTATAAAAAACGACCCAAAATAGGAATCGTTGGCGAAATTTATATCAAATACAATTCTTTTGGCAATAACCACGTGGTCAATTGGCTCATTGAGCAAGGCGTAGAAGTCAAAGTGCCACCAATTATCGACTTTTTTATTCAAGATTTTGTCAATATCAGAATTAACAAAGATGCCAATTTGCGTCAAGCAAGCATCAATGATTATTTTCTTTGGTTTTTAGAAAAATATGCCAAATATTATTTGCGAAAAACCGATTTGATTATGCAATCTTTCCGTTTTTATGAACGACAGCATTCTATACTGGATTTGAGCCATAAAGCCGGTCAAATTATTTCGCTTGCCAATCAGTTTGGCGAAGGTTGGTTGATTCCTGCCGAAGTCGCCGCCTTTGCCGAAGACGGTGTCAATCAAGTGGTGAGTTTGCAGCCGTTCGGATGTATTGCTAACCATATCGTGTCCAAAGGTATTGAGAAAAAAGTGAAAGAATTATTTCCTAATTTGAGTATGTTGTTCTTGGATTTTGACAATGATGTCAGTGAAGTCAATTTGATAAACCGCTTGCAATTTATGATTATGACAGCACAAAAAGAGATGGTGGATTCTGCAGCAGTTTGATATTCATTTCATAAAAAACCTGTCAAATTTTTGGCAGGTTTTATTAATTATTGATAAGTCAATTTTTTATGCCAATATTTTTAAAATAATGTCTTTCATATCATTACAAAATTTATCGAGTTGACAATCTTGTTCGTGTAATAATATTTCCAAGTTCATAGTAACGGGAATGCCCATATATAAAGTAGCCAACGCATCAACATTGGTTTGTTTTTGCCAAATTCCGGCACGAATACCTTCCCACACGATTTTCTTAAATAAAACCTTTTGTTGCCGGTAGATATATTCCAATTTTTGTTTGAGTTTGGTATCGTCTTTTTCGGATGCTTCGGTAAAAATCAATAAGGTAATACCTTTATTTTTGCAGAGATATGACAAGGTAAAACAAATAAATTCTTCCAGTTTTTTATCCGGCGGTAATTCGGTAATGGCAATTTCTTTTAAGGTGCCTAGTAACTGCACAATCACATCATCCAAAATGCTTTCAAACATATCCGATTTGCCTGAAAAATGCCGGAATAATGCCCCTTCACTTAAATGTAATCTTTGAGCGATGTATTTGGTCGTTAATTTGTTTTTGCCTTCTTCGAACAGAATTTTTAAGATCATATCTTTAATCTGTTCTTTTCGGACAGCTGTCGAAAGGCGTTTTTTCTTGACTTTCATACTACAAAAATAATCTTTTTATGTTGAAACTGATGTGATAAAATACTTCAATATACATTTTGTTTTTCAATTTTTAATTTTCTAAACCTGCTAGGTTTCCAAAACCTAGTAGGTTTTCAGGTTTGATACAAAGGTGTCGCACCTACGGCGCTCAATAGAAATTTCTTATTGTTTTTAAGACCTAGTAGGTTTTGAAAACCTGCTAGGTCTGATGCTATAACCATAGTCAAAAGCATATCAAACTTTGTTTTTTTTATTATTAAAATTAATTAAAATTCATTGATTTATCTTAATTATTTTTAACATAAAGCTATTTCAATTTTCAAGACCTGCTAGGTTTCAAAAACCTATCAGGTCTTTCAATAAATATTATTGTTGCGCTTCCGAAATCATTTTGATGGCTTCGGCAGCCGTACTGATCACCGACGTGCCTTTAACAAAACGCGTTAAGACCAAGGTTTCTACCAATTCTTCGGGACTGATACCGGCTTTAAGTGCTTGTTGCACATAGGCATTGATACAAGCAGGTACACCCAAAGCGGCGGCGGCACCCAGTCCAATCAAAATTTTGTATTTTGGGGGAATGTTCCCTTCTTGCATAGCAAATTGTTTGCTCATAGCGTGGTGCACTACGAAGTCGGGATTAATTTCCGATAATTGTACCAAAGTTTCGGGGGCTTCACCCATTTGTTGTTTCATCAATTCGAGTATTTGTTCGATGCTTGGTTGTTGTGTTTTCATGATTTTTGAATTTTTGATTGGTTTATTTTTCAGACCTACTAGGTTTTCAAAACCTAGTAGGTCTTAATTTTATTTATTTTGTCCATTATAGTATTCCAACAAAGCTTCCATAGCCAATATCTGTTTTTTCAGATTGATAATACCGGTTTGAACTTTGAGTATTTTTAGATAGGCATCATTCAAAGCAATATTGGTGGTAACGCCGTTTTTGTATCCGGTTTTGGCTATTTCATAAGCTTTTTGACTGACTTCCAAATTGGATTTTTGAGCATCCATTCGTGCTTTTAAGGCAGCGATTTCTTCTTGCACTTTTTTGTAATCAAAGCGCAATTTGAGTTTCAAACCGTCTTGATAATCCGATAGCATCATCGATTTGGCTTTGAGTTCATCCATTTTGGCACGGGTCTTATTGCCGTCAAACAGGTTGAGTTTTGCGCCTACGCCTATGGCATAACCATCGCGCCAAGTTTTGTCAAAAGGCGGAAAATCTTTGCCGTGGTAAATATGATAATTGCCAAATGAAAACAGAACCGGTAAACGGTCAGCCCAAGTAATTTTTTGCTTAGTGGCGATGAGTTTCTGCATTTTGTTTAAATAATGCAATTTGAGATAATTCTGTTGCAAATCAGATAGTTGCGGATGACCTACCAATTCCTTTTGATTATAAAAATCTTCAATATTTCCGCTAAATTGCACATCCTTATCCATAGGTAGCGCCATCAAACTTTTTAGTCCGGTGGTAACGATTTGCCGTTTGCCTTTCAGCTCAATGATTTTGCTGTTAAAATCGGCTATTTTGCTCTTGAAATTTAAGATGTCAAATTCGGAACGCACCCCTTGTTCATAAGCTTTTTGAGCCAAGTCCAAATGTTTGTGATATTGGGTCAGAGCTTTCTCATAAACGCTGATGACATCGTTGAGCATCAAATAGTTATAAAACGCATTTTTGACTTTTAAGACCAAATCGGCTTCACTTTCCTGCGTTTGTACGTTGTAGGCATCTTTGAGCAAATCCATAGCTGTCAGTGCATTTTTGCGTTTGTTGCCGGTATAAATCGGATATACCACATTGATATCGGTCATAAAAAGATCACGGGCATTGTTAATATAAGGTGCCATCGGATGTAACATGACGTAATCACCATTAGGCGCGCCGCCGTTCATCACCGGCACTTTAACGCCTAACAAAGGATAGAAATTCGGCAAATTATTGGAATATAAGTATTTGGAAATAACATCGGCTCTCGGATAAAAGCTCGCTTCCACTTGTTTTTTCTTGGCATCGGCTATACCGATTTGGTGTTGCATGGCATGAATCTTCGGATTGTTTTTCAATGCCAAATCAATAGCTTTATCTAAGCTGATGACTTCTTGACTGTGCGCCGGCAAGCTGATGATTCCGGCTAAAAATAGGATGATATATATTCGTTTCATCATTGTTCTGATTTTTTTAAGATTTAGGTTGTTGCTTTTCGGCATAATGTTTTCTTTTGCGTTTTTCTTCCCACCGGCCAAACAAAATGGACAAAATGGATAACCCGATAAATATCAATATATAGACATAAATTTGGTTTAAAGATTTTTGCACCGCGCTTAATGGCAGATTGTGATGCATTACCGGATAAATGGCTTTCATATAATGTCGCAAAGGAAACCAAGACCCGATTTTGTTGGGCAAATCAGCCATTTGATTACCGGGGATTAAGTAACCCGAATACATATAGGCGGGAAAAACAATCAAAGTAATAATGGCTGCTAAAATTGCCCCGTTTCGTATGTTTAATACCAAGAAATAAGCAATGCTTTCCATTGCCAATACCAACATGGAAATGATAAAGATGATACGCCATTGTGCTGTTTCGGCAATAGGCACATCGAACAAGTGCATGGTGGTAAAAAAGGCAATACTGATGGCGGATGTTACAATAATCCAAGAGATGATAAAAGGTGGAATCAGGGCTTTGATAGGCAAATGTCGGGCTTTGGTAATATGCGGCATTTTTTCACGCATTTGATTAAAACCACCGAATACGGCAAACAGAATAATCAACATAGAGACAATTTGCATCGGTAAGCCCATAAAAGCCGGCAACATGGGTCCTTCCATCGATAATTTAGGATTGAAAAAGATGCGTTCATTGACTTTGAGTGGTGGCGTTTTTGGATGGCGCACATTGGGGATTCCACCCAAATCTTCTACGCGTAATTTCATCATCATCTGCATATCCAAAGTGATGATAATCTTGTTAATCATCATCAATGACAGCTTTGAAACAGCCGGATTGGCGGTTCCGTCTATGACGGTCAACAGATTTACCGACCGCCGGTTCATCACATTTTTATAAGCATTGTCCGGAATGACAATACCAACTTCGACATCGCCTTGATCGACCATCTTTTGCAGGTTGAGATAGTCGTAAGCTTGACGTGTAACATCAAGATAAGGCGATTGTTTGATGTTAAAGATAATCGACCGGCTCAACGGTGATTGGTCTTCATCTAAAATCGCTACCTTGATATGTTTGGGGGCATTGTTGTAATACATCCCTGCCATCATGCTGAAAAACAGCAATAAAGCCAATGAAATCATGATGATTTTCAGGATGATTTGCCCCAATATTTTTAAACCTTTCATAGCTTATTTGGTGGTTTTTGATTGGTTTTCTACCGGTTTTAAAGTCAAATAAACGGACATTCCGGGTTTGCATTTGGTTTGGTTTTCAGTCAGCAACATTTTGACATCAAAGGTTCGGATATCCCGTTCGTCGCGCAAAGCGGTAGGCGTGTGTGTAGCAAAAGTTGCCATCGGGATGATTTGAATGACCTTGGCTTTAAAACTTAGATTAGGGTCGTTAGTAGTCAAGGTAAATTGGTCCCCCAAATTGATTTGATTGAGATAGGTTTCGGGAATGCCGAATCGTGCCCATGTACCGGCAGGGTCGGTTTCAATCACCACCGGCATTCCGGGGGGCATCATTTGGTTGGGTTCCAAAACTTTTAAGGTAACCACACCATCCATCGGCGCTTTGATAGTCATATCTTCCAAACGCGTATCCAAAGCGTTGAGTTTGGCAGAAACCATTTCGTAACCGGTATTGATTGCGTCCAATTTTTGCAACGGAATAGCACCGGCTTTATATAAATTATAGACGCGTTTTCTGTTTTTTTCAATATTGTGCAATTTTGCCACCAATGCTTTGCGATTGGCAAGCAATTCACGCGTATCCAAGGTGGCTACCGTATCGCCTTTTTTGAGCCGGTCGCCTTCATCGACATAAATTTTAGTGATGCGACCCGGCATTCGGGTAGTCACATTGACTTGGGTGTTTTCTATATAACCTTGAAACTCAGGATTTTTAGGTGTTGTTTCTTGATTATTGTTGCATGAAGTCAACAAAATCGCTATAAACGTCAGGATAGATAAAGATTTGAATATATGTTTCATTTTTTTAATTTTTTTAGGTTAGAATTGATAGTCTAATTGTAATAAAACTTGGTAACGGGTCAAAAATGCACCGTTTTGATATAATGTATAAGGAACACCGAAGCGGATATAATATTTGTCGAGATAAGCATACCAACCGCCAATCATATAATTGGCAATTTTTTGTTCGGTAACCGGTATTTGATGTCCCATCATTTTGGTCGGAAACGTGTAATACGCGTTTAAACCGGTTTCCCAACCGAAAGTGCCAACTGTTGTTTTATAAGGTTTTTGCAATAAAATATATAAGCCGGCTTCATCGCCTACGGTTTTGTGTGCTTGTGGCAAACGATATTGATAATATAGATTAGACCAAACATCAAACTTTTTGCCTTTAAACAGTGCATTGACCTTGCCGGTAAAAGCAAAAGTGCCCAATCCTGTCGGGATTTGCGTGGGTTTCAGGTTATTGCCGCGTCCGGTCGGTAAGCCGGCAGTTAATTCCAATGATATTGCACGATGGGACAATGCCGTTAAATTCTGCAATTGATACACAGCGCCTAATTGGATATCGCCAAAGCCGACCCCTTGTTGAAAAATCATCGGGGTATAATGATGCTTGTCGATAAAAGGTAAAGTAAAGGTTAAATTCCATTTGTTGTTGAGTCCATAAATACCATAAGCGGTAAAGTAGGCATCGTTTAACACGATTTTCGGGTTGATTTTGTCGATTTTACCCAATTGCGGATTAAAGACCTTATAAAAATGGGTAAAACCGGCTTGAAAATTAACCCGCCATTGATCTTTGGACACATTAACCGGATGTAAGTTGTATATACTTTGATAATCGACTGTGTGCTTGGCTTCTTGCCCATATCCCGCACTAAACAAGAGCAGCAAGATTATCAGCATTAATGGTTTGATGGTTTTCATATATGTAATGTTTAATTGGTTATATGATGATTTGTTGATATGGTTATTTGATGATTTCTTAATTCAATTTATATAAGTGAGTAATCACTTACAAAGATACAACGAAAAAATAATTTGTCAAGTGATTGGGATGATTTTTTTTGAAAAAATTTTTGTTCTTTGAAATTATGCTAGTTAATTCGTTGAAAATCATTAAATTAAATAAACTGTAAAATTCTGTAATGATGAGCTACTTAAAAAATAAATTCTAATTATATGTAAAAACATATAAGCCGGCTTCATCGCCTACGGTTTTGTGTGCTTGCGGCAAACGGTATTGATACTATAGATTAGACCAAACATCAAACTTTTTGCCTTTAAACAGTGCATTGACCTTGCCGGTAAAAGCAAAAGTGCCCAATCCTGTCGGGATTTGCGTGGGTTTCAGGTTATTG
>WFZY01000048.1 GCA_015489265.1 Flavobacteriaceae bacterium
ACGTATTCTCATTATGATTATAACAAAAAAGTGCATTATTTTAAAGTTCAAGGGACTAAACTCTATACCGTAAAATTGTCCATTCCCAGAGCCGGACATATTGAATCTTCTTGCTCTTGCCCGTTTACTTGGGGTGAAATATGTAAACATACCGTAGCGGCATTACTTTATACCACCGACCATTTAATTGCAAATAATGAAATAAAGACTGACAACAATTCCACACCCAATAAAGTATATAGAAAAGCACACGAACCGGTGGTGATTGAAAATTTTGAAAGTTTTGAAAAAACCGACTTATTAAAATATGCCAAAGGCGAAAGGTTCAAGTTAGGATTGGATAAAAATTTTAAGATTGAAAATTTTAATTTCAAAAATCATTTTTTGAGCTTTGATCTTCGATACGATAAATATTGGGGTGCGGATTATTATTTGGTTACTGCTCACTTTCAAAACGGCCATTTATCACTTAATTCCGATCAAAATACGAGAGCTAAAAAAGAGGGTTTAAAAACATCGGAATGGTTTATTTTGCAACTTTTAGTGCAACATAAAGACGCCCTTCTAAAACTGATAGATCCGAAAAAAAGGATTGAAGTCAAAAAATTTTTTACAGACCAATACGGTTTACCGGAAAAAGATTTTGATAAATATTTCCAATTTGATTTTGACGAAAAACACGGTTTATATACCTATAAATTAAAAGCAGCCGAAGGTTTGATTAGTATTGACGGCAAACACGAGATGAATGCTTTTATTAAAAAAATATCAGAGCTTGACCAAAAGCCCGTTTTACCGGTAAATACCCGCTTGCCAAAAGACCGGCTTTTGGGTTTTTCTATCAGAATGCTTAGGCAAAGCGGGCAAAATGTTATGTTTTATGAATGTATTGCCGCTAAACCCAATAAAGCCAAAACCAAATTGATTTCCAGATTTTCAGAATATGACCCTGAGATAGATGATGATGTAGAAATCTTGGACGGACAACAAAAAATAGTCAATTGGATAGTGCAATATGAAGAGATTGATGAAGATGACGATGATTTGGTACAATCATTTAGTCTGTCACAAAAGATTTTTAAAGCCATCAGTCAAGAAAAATATGTGTTTTTTAATGACAATCCCTATCAATATAATTTGCACAAGAGCGATTTAATTCCGGCAAAATTATCACCCGAATTTGCCAGAACCGTTTTAATTGTCAAACAAAATAAGCAATTTGTAAGCTTACAAGCTTTTATAAAAATAGGAAAGGATTTGATTGATTTTTCAAAAATTGACCAAGATAAATCCGACTATAAAATTATTTGTCATAACCATATTTTTTACCACTTGAACAGTATCAAAGATGCTTATTTGGTCGTAAATTATGCTGTTCCATTAAAAATAGCCAAGTCGCATAAAGATGTTTTATACGATAAACTGATTGAGCCTTTGGCTAAAAACTATGAAATTCAATTTGCTGATAATACTTTTGACTACGAGCCGGTTGCTTTGGATTATCAAAAAAAGCAGGTATTCTTAACCGAAGAAGAAGATTATATCGTTATCAAATTGCAAGTAGTTTATGACAATAATATGGAAGTTTTACTGACCACCGAAGGCGATTATGTTCAAAGAGACCCCGAAACCGGTAAAATCATCAAATACATCAGAAATAAAGCATTAGAAAACGATTTTGTTGAAGAAATCAGCAATTTACACCCCGACTTTGAAGAGCAAAAACATCAAAAATTCTTTTATATCCACTTTGAAGATTTTATCAAAGAGATGTGGTTTTACCAATTCTTTGAATATTTGAACAAGCACCAAATTGAAGTCTACGGGGTTAAACAACTCAAAAAATTTAAATATTCTCCCCACAAAGCCAAAGTAACTACGGCGGTATCGTCCGGACAAGATTGGTTTGATGTCCATGTCGATGTCAGTTTTGGTAAAAACCATGTCAAACTCAAAGATATTAAACGTGCCATTGTTAACAAACAAAAATTTATCCAACTCAATGACGGCTCTGTGGGTATTTTGCCTGACGAATGGTTACACAAACTCGAAAAATATTTTCGCAATGCGTCAAAAGTTTCCGATGATAACTTACAAATTTCCAAATTGCGGTTTTCCATAGTCGATGAGCTGTTTGAACAACAAGACCAATTGGAAATTTTGGAAGAAATAGCCGCAAAAAAACAACGGCTCAAAACCTTCAAGGAAATCAAAAACGTAGCTGTCCCAAAGGAAATTACCGCACAACTTCGTCCTTATCAAAAAGAAGGACTTAACTGGTTGCATTTTCTCAACGAAATGCAATGGGGCGGCATACTAGCCGACGATATGGGATTGGGAAAAACTTTGCAGGTTTTAACTTTTTTGCAAGAAATAGTTAAGAAAGACAAAACGCCCAATCTGATTGTCGTTCCGACTACGTTGTTATTTAATTGGCAAAAAGAAATAGAAAAATTTGCCCCCAAACTCAAGGCGTATTATCATTATGGACCGGACCGACAACAAAATACCAATGCGTTTAAAAATTACGATTTGATTTTTACAACTTACGGCACGCTGCTACGCGATATTGAATGGTTGCATAAGTTTTCCTTTAATTATGTCATACTTGATGAATCACAAGCCATCAAAAATCCGTCTTCGCGGCGCTTTAAAGCGGT
Source organism: Flavobacteriaceae bacterium (assembly GCA_015489265.1). GTDB lineage: Bacteria > Bacteroidota > Bacteroidia > Flavobacteriales > Flavobacteriaceae > WGBX01. The sequence continues at coordinate 2,661 of WFZY01000048.1, forward strand.
AAGTTTGCTGCGAGCCAAAAACCGGATAGCCATGACCGGTACACCTATTGAAAACAGCACTTTTGATTTGTATGCGCAAATGAGTTTTGTCAATCCGGG
>WFZY01000049.1 GCA_015489265.1 Flavobacteriaceae bacterium
ATATCGCAAAGCACCAATGGCTTCGTGTTTTCTGATTTCAGCTTTTAATCGTCGCACTTCCAAGGTGTCTTCGTAGGGTTTGTCTTTAGTTTGCAAATCAGCAATTAAAGATTTAATATTCTCATTGTCAGGTTGATAACGTAACAAAATCTCAGCATATTTGAGCGCTTGTTCGTCAGATACGGCAATACTACCCGATGTTTGATATGCGACATGCACATCATGTCCTTGTTGCACCAATCTATCAAGCGTGCCGCCCATCGAAATAACATCATCATCAGGGTGGGGACTAAATATCAACACGCGTTTTTTATGGGGATATTCCCGTTCGGGACGATTGGTATCATCGGCATTGGGCTTACCGCCGGGCCAACCGGTTATGGTATGTTGCAGTTGATTAAATACTTTGATATTAATATCATAGTGGTCGCCTTCTTGTGCCAGTAGTCCGGACATTCCGTGGGCATTATAATCTTTTTCGGTCAATTTTAAAATAGATTTATCCGTCACCCCGGACAACCAAACAACTGATTTTTTTATCAAATCATCATCCCATTTGCAATCTTTAACCAACCAAGGTGTTTTTATTCGTGTCAATTCTGACGATGCTTCTTGGTCCAGTACAAAGGTTGTGTTGTGATGTTGTTGCAAGTAAGTTGCCGGCACATCGGATGTCATCTTGCCTTCTATCGTTTTCTTGATAATATCGGCTTTCTTATTTCCCCAAGCCAAAAGCACAATACGTTTGGCTGACATCACGGTTTTAACGCCCATGGTAATAGCCCAACGGGGCACATTGTCTATCCCGAAAAAGTCCGGTGCGGCATCATAACGTGTCAAGGGGTCAAGTGTGATAAAGCGGGTACCGGAATTGATATGCGAACCGGGTTCATTGAAACCGATATGTCCGGTACGTCCAATCCCTAATAATTGAAAATCCAAACCGCCATACGACTTAATTTTTTCGTCGTAACCAATGCAATATTCTATTAAGCGTTCCTTAGGGACGGTCCCGTCCGGAATATTGATGTTTTCAGGCAAAATATCAATATGATTAAACAAATGTTGGTGCATAAAATAATGGTAACTGTGAATACTTTCTTTGGGCATCGGATAGTATTCGTCCAAATTAAAAGTTACCACGTTTTTAAAACTTAATCCTTCTTCTTTGTGTAACCGGACTAATTCTTCATATACTTTAATAGGTGACGAACCGGTTGCCAAACCCAAGACGCAAGTTTCATTTTTAGCTTGTTTATCTTTGATTAAACCGGCTATTTCGGCAGCCACTACCTTAGACCCGTCAACCGAATTGTCAAAAATGACATTATGTATTTTTTCGTAACGGGTTTCTTCAAATTGACCCGGTGGTTGGTAGGCAATATCCTTAAAACTTATCTTCTTCATTGTTATATTTTTTTGGAAATACTAAATTATAAAAAGTATTCAAAAATTCAATTGATTAATTCTTATTATTAATACTTAAAATCAAAAAAAATGCAGCAACATCAAATCAACATCAAATTCTGTCATCTTGTCAGCCGGAAACTTTGGTACTTTTTTTGTCATTAGATTTGCAAACAAATAAAAAAACAAATCAACTATGGCTACAAAAACCAAAGGCAAAATAAACGTGGCAGTAGATAATATTTTTCCACTGATTAAACAATTTTTATATTCCGACCACGAAATATTTTTACGTGAACTCATTTCTAATGCCACCGATGCGACCAACAAACTCAAACACTTGGCTAGCATAGGCGAATTTGACGGGAATGTCGAAAACTTAAAAATTGAAGTCAAACTCGATAAAGACAATAAAACTTTAAGCATCATTGATCAAGGTATCGGTATGACCAAAGACGAAGTTGTTAAATACATCAACGAAATTGCTTTTTCGGGTGCCGAAGATTTTTTAGAACGATATAAAGATAAAAAGGCAGAAGATGCCGGCATCATCGGGCATTTCGGGTTGGGTTTTTACTCGGCATTTATGGTGTCCGACAAAGTGGAAATCCGTACCAAATCTTACAAAAAAGGCAGTAAAGCCGTACATTGGGAATGTGATGGTTCGCCGGAATTTCAACTGGAAGAAATAGATGACAAAAAAGACCGCGGTACGGAAATCATCTTACATATCTCTGAAGATTCAAAAGAATTTTTAGAAGAAAGCCGGATCAATGAGCTATTGCATAAATACAACAAATTTAATTCCGTACCTATTAAATTCGGCACCAAAGAAATTATGGACCCCGAATGGCAACCAAGTACTGACAATAAAGATGAAGTACCTAAAAAAATCACCGTTGACAATATCATCAATAACACGCAACCGGCTTGGACTAAAAAACCATCGGAATTAACCGATGAAGATTATAAAAAATTTTACCATGAACTATATCCAGATGCTTATGACGAACCACTGTTTTACATCCATTTGAATGTAGATCATCCGTTTCATCTGACCGGAATCTTGTATTTTCCAAAACTAAATTTGAATCTTGACCCTAACAAACACAAAATACAACTCTATCAAAATCAAGTATTTGTAACCGATAACGTAGAAGGTATTGTTCCCGATTTCTTGCAAATGTTACACGGGATTATCGACTCGCCCGATATTCCGCTTAATGTTTCACGCAGCTACTTGCAAGCTGATGCTGCCGTCAAAAAAATATCGGGTTATATTACCAGAAAAGTAGCCGATAAGTTACAAAACTTATTTAACAAAGACCGCAAAAGTTTTGAAGACAAATGGAATGATATCAAAATCATCATAGAATACGGCATGCTGTCCGATGAAAAATTTTATAAAAAAGCCCTTGACTTTTACTTGTTCCCCGATGTTGATGGCAATTATTACACTTTTGACGAGCTTATTGAAAAAATCAAACCGGTACAAACCGATAAAGATAAAAACATCGTCGCACTATATGCTTCTGATACCAAAGCCCAACACAGCTACATAGCAGAAGCTAAAAACAAGGGCTACTTAGTTCTGTTGCTTGATTCACCTATCGTGGCACATTTGCTTCAAAAATTGGAAATGGATAACAGCGAATTGTCCGACCAAAAACAACCGGTCAAATTTGCCCGCGTCGATGCCGATGCCATTGACAATTTAATTAAAAAAGACGAAACCAAAGTATCCAAACTTTCTGATGATGAACAGAAAAAACTTAAAGAAATCATAGAAAAGAATATTCCGGCTGAACAATTTACCGTTCAGTTAGAGCCACTTGATTCCGATACGGCGCCGTTTATCATTACCCAACCCGAATTTATGCGACGCTTTAAAGAAATGCAACAAACCGGTGGGGCGATGTTTGGCGGTAATGATTTCCCCGGCATGTATACTTTAATTGTCAATACCAACAGTGACTGGATGCCGAAAATCCTTAAAGCCAAGAAAAAACAAGCCGAATATGTACAACAAGCTTTGGATTTGGCAAAATTGTCGCAAAACTTACTTAAAGGCGAAGCATTGACACAATTTATCAAGCGTAGCTTGGAATTGATGAAGTGATAGTGTCGGGTGTCCGATGTCGGATGTTTAGGTTATTGGTTAACTGATTAAATGAATTGAACGTATTTCAGACCTGACAGGTTTTTCAAAAAACCTGTCAGGTCTATTGTATTTCTATGACCTAGTAGGTTTTACCAACCTGTCAGGTCTTTTTATATTGTTAATAATTAACATCATTCAAAACAATAGACTTTTAATATCCAAACTAATACATTTATTGTTTAAAGCCCCACGAGAATGTGTTTGGATTTGAATTTTAAGTTTTTATAAAAAAAATTTAACCATCAAAACACTAAACAATATCTGAATCAAAAATATGAGACTGCCAACCAACAGTGCTTTGCCGCCTTGTTTGACTATATGTCTAAAACTGATTTTTAAACCAATGGCAACCATGGCTATCAACAACAAATAATGACTTAATTTGCCTAAAACCGTGATTGTTTCAGAATGCAATAAATGAAAAGTCGGGATGAGTGACATTAAAATAAAACCAGTGATAAAATACGGTAAACCGCGTTTTTTGTCCACCACAACCTGTTTTTTGTTTTTTTGATGAAAGTATAAAAGCAAAGTCAAAACAATAGGGGTCAGCATCAGTATGCGCATCATTTTGACAATGGTAGCGGTATGTCCTGCGGTATCGTTGATTGAAAAACCGGCAGCAACCACCTGCCCGACCGCTTGTAGAGTATTGCCTATGAGAAAACCGGATTGTAAGTCGTTATAATGTAATACAAATTCTGTAATCAGCGGTAATAAAAACATCCCGATAACGCCTAAAAAATTGACTACCGTTACCGAAATGCCAACTTCATGTTTGTCGGCGCCTATAATTTTTTCAGTAGCGGCAATGGCAGAACTACCGCAAACACCGTTACCGATACCCAAAAGCAAAGCCAAGCGCCGGTTCATACGAAACACTTTACCCAATATTTGCGAAACAGTAATTGTAAAAATAATAGCGGCAATGATGATCAACACGGCTTTAAGTCCTAATTCTTTAACAATATTGAAATCCAGTTTAACCCCCATCAAAATAATTGCCCAAGCCAAAATATGTTTTTCGGCAAAACCGATACCGGGTAACCAAGCTTCTTTAACACCAAATAAGTTACCGACAATAATCCCTAAGCTAATCCCGACAACCACTGCCCCGACCGGCAAAAAACCGGACAGCCAAAAGGCAATTAAAGCAAGTAATAACGTGAATAAAAATCCGGAAAAATAAATTTGATAATGCCTGATTTTATAAAAAAGTGTTTGTAGATTTTTCATTGATTACCGCGAGTTGTTTTTTGCAAGAACTTGCCGGTTAAATACAAACCCAAAAAGACAAAAACGGCAAAAACCAAACTACTGACTGCCAACTGCATACCACCCGAAAGAATATGTCCGCTGGTGCAACCGCCTGCCAAACGTGCCCCGAATATCAAGACAAATCCGCCAATCAGTGCCACCCAAATTCGTTTGCTTTTAGCCGTCCCGAATTGGTCTGCCCAACGCGGATAAATCAGTTGCCATTTAAAATTGCCTTGAAGCAACGAACGTATCAAGACCAAGAGAAAAGCGCCGGTTAAAAAAAGAAGTTCCCAGTGTCCGGG
>WFZY01000050.1 GCA_015489265.1 Flavobacteriaceae bacterium
CCATAGAATGCCGTATCAATGCAGAAGACCCCTATAACGATTTTCGTCCCTCTCCGGGGGTTATCAAAACTTTTCATGCACCGGGGGGACATGGCGTTCGTCTTGATACGCATGCCTATCAAGGTTATGTGATACCACCTTATTACGATTCTATGATTGCCAAGCTCATTACAACAGCTCAAACCCGTGAAGAAGCCATTGAAAAAATGAAACGGGCTTTGGACGAATTTGTAATTGAAGGGGTTAAAACGACCATTCCGTTTCATAGACAATTAATGGATAATCCCGACTTCATCGCAGGCAATTATACCACTAAATTTATGGAAGACTTTGATTTAGATGAAAAGTATCTCAAAGAATATGAGAGAAACGTTAAGTAAGTTTTGTTTCCATATTTCTTTATAATTACTATACATATAATACAAGAGGCTGTCTCAAAAGGGCAGCCTTTTTTATTTTTTGTAATAAAATCATCCTGTAAGAGTTATTAATCAAGTAATCGACAGGTTAGATTTACAGCCTTTGATAAAAAATATAAAGGCGGAGGCACCTCTAGTTATCATCCAAAAATAATGCTTAATGTATTGGTTTATGCTTATGTAAACAATATTTATTCTTCACGTAAAATAGAAGCTGCCATAAAAGAGAATATTCATTTTATGTAGCTAGCAGTTTCTAACAGGCCTGACCACAATACAATCAACCATTTTAGAAGTAATAGATTAAAAGGCGTATTTAAGGAAATTTTTACCCAAGTTGTAATGATGCTTGTAGAAAAGCGGTCATATAGATTTACAGAAAGTATATTTAGATGGGACAAAAATAGAAGCCAATACCAATAAATATACTTTTGTTTGGGGCAAATCTGTTCAACGTTATAAAAACGGTATTAAGAAACAATTAGAAGGATTATGGCAATATGCAGAATCGGTAGCTAAAGAAGAATTAAGCTATTAAAAGCCCATTGATTTTGAAAAGCTTGATGCGGAAAAGATTGATAAAACCATAGAAACAATAAATAACGCTTTAACGGATAAGCCAATTGATAAAAAGAAAAAACAAAAGTTGAATTATGCCAAAAACAAGAAGAGATTTTAGGTGAGAGAAATAGCTATTCAAAAACAGATCCCGATGCTACTTTTATGCGGATGAAAGATGATTATATGAAAAAACGGTCAATTAAAAGCGGATTATAATTTTCAGACAAGCACAAGTAATCAATATGTTGTAAATTATACTAAATTATAATCCGACTGATACAAAAACTTTAATACCGCATTTTGAGGAATTTAACAGGCAATTCAAAACATTACCAAAAGAAGTAACAGCAGACTCAGGATATGGAAGTGAAGAAAACTATGAATATCTAGAAAATAAAGGCATCGAAGCCTATGTAAATACAATTATTTCCACAAGAGACAACATAAGAAGGAAAAAGCCACACCGGACTTTCATCAGGATAAATGATATTACAATGAACAAGAGGATTTTTTTGTTTGCCCAATGGAACAAAGAATGCATAAAATCAGGATTAAAAAATAACAAATGAAAGGGGTTTCTCACAGGAATTACATTTATATCAAGCCCAAAATTGCTAAGGATGTCCTTTAAGAGGAAACGAAAAAGTAAAAATTGAAATTGGACTGGTTTATTTGTCACATAATCTATTAAAATATGCTAAAACAGCATAAAAAAACACTGTTTTTCTCAATTTTATCTTTAAAAACAATCATTTTTAAGCTCTATTATCTGATGTTTAGCAAAATTTTGATGTGTTATAAAATATTTGGTAAAAAAATAGTCATGCCGAAGAATTAAACAAAAAAAGAGACTGTCTCGATTGCTTTTGAGACAGCTTCTATTTAATAAACCGCATAGAGGTGATAAATTTATAGAGTTAAAAACATAAACCCCGTAGGGGTGAAATGATTTAAAAAAATAATCACCATGATTATATGATTCTTACACCTAATTATTACCCACACAAAACAACATAGAGCATCAATTAATTTAAAAATTCTTTGTGTTTTTAAGGTTAACTAATAAAGTTTTTTTGTAAATTTGAAAACAAATTAAAAAAAACAAATTATGAAACAGATTTATTTATTTTTAAGCTTATTGGTTGCTTTGACCGGTTTTGGACAAGGCACACCGATCATCACAATGATTGCCGATGGCGACGAATCCGGTGGAACCCCGGAAGTTTTGGAAATTTATGCCAACGGAACCGTAGATTTTACCCAATATTCCTTACAAAACCAAACCAATGGTGGCACTACATGGGGAAATACTTTTGATTTAAGTCCTCTGGGAACCGTAACCGATGGTTTTGTTTATGTTTATTCCAATAAAAACAATTCAACCGATGTTTTTACCTTAAACTACCCCAGTGTAACCACTAACAAACTGGATGCTACTTCATCATCCGTTTTAAATATTAATGGTGATGATCGCATTAGAATTATTGAAACCGGCAGCAGCGCTGTTATTGATACCTACGGTGTAGATGGTCAAGACGGCACCGGAACTGCATGGGAATACAAAGACGGTTATGCCAAACGCCTTAACGGCACAGGACCCGACCCTGTATTTGTAGAAACTAACTGGGAATTTCACAATGGTGCATTAAATACACACGGTGCAGTTCAAGATGGCACTACTTATGAAAGTATTATCGGAATCGGTACTTATACACCACCAACAACCGTCAGCCCTTCTTTGGCTGTCACATCACCTACCAACGGTCAAGTTTTCTCTCCGGTTACTACCAGTGTTGATGTTGTATTTACTGTTCAAAATTTTACAGTTGGTACTGATGGTAGTGTTGACTGGCGTTTAGATGGTGGCTCTTGGAATACCCAAACCGACACGAACCCTATTACCGTATCCGGTTTAACTGCCGGCAGTCATACTGTGGATTTGAAATTGGTTGACAATAGTGGCAACGACTTAAATCCTGCTGTTGAAGCCAGTGTAACATTCGAAATCGCTACTTATACTGTGGTTCATACCATAGCCGATTTAAGAAACGGTACCATTGGTGATTATTATCACTTTGACGGTGAGGCATTTACTATTGGCGGACAAGCTTTCCAAAGTGGTGCCGTAAAAGGTTATGCACAAGATGCAACCGGCGGTATTTTAGCTTTTATTCCACCGGGAATAACTACTAATGCCCCCAATTTATATGACGGCATTACAGATGTCAAAGGAAAATTAAAAGATTATCATGGTGTATTGGAGATAGAATTAACCGAAGATTTCACTATGACAGGCAATAATCAAGTACAAAACCCGCAAGTTGTAACGCTTGCCGACTATATTGCTAACCATGATGATTACGAATCGGAATTAATACAATTTAATAATGTTACCATTGATGCTAATGGTGATACTGATTTCCAATCAAGCACCAACTATGATGTTACTGATGGTACTGATACAGTTGTTTTGAGAACGGCTTTTAATGATTTAGTTGGTGAAACTATTCCTACCGGTGCTGTTAATATTACCGGAATCGGTTCTGAATATAATGGTACACCACAAATATTCCCTAGAGATATTAATGACATCGTAGATGCTAATGCTATTTCTGAGAATAATATCGACGGATTGGAAGTTTATCCTAACCCTGTCATCAACAAACAAGTTTTTGTTACCTCTGCTTCTACTGATGTTAAACAAATTATTATTTATAACGTTTTAGGTAAAGCCATATATCAAACTGAAATAAATAATGGTCAAGCTATCAATGTCGGACAATTAAAAGCCGGTATTTATATGATGAAAATTATTGAAAACGGACAAGTCGGTTTACAAAAACTCATCATTAAATAAACATCTCATCATATTTCATAAATACAAAAAAGACTGTCAAAATATTGGCAGTCTTTTATTGTATGTTCACGAAATTATATATTTTTGTTTTGACTTAAAAAATCCAAGTTAACCTAATCATATTATGGAAAAAAATCAGAGTTTTAAAAATTTATCAGAAGCGCAAAAAATAAATTTGCTGCAACAATTGGTAAAAATGGCTAAAGCCGATAAAATTTTTAAATTTGTTGAATTAAAATACCTAACCGAAATTGCTGAATTGATGAATATAACTGCTTCGCAACTGGATGAAATTATTGAAACTGATATTATCGGTCCTTTACCGAAAACCATGTTGGAGCGCGCCAGACAACTTTACCGGTTAACCGTTATGATGATGATAGACCAGATTATCACAACCGAAGAATTAAATCTTCTTAAAACTTTTGCTGTAGAGCTGGGCTTGCAAGCATCGGGCGTAGATGCTATGATTGAAGCCATGGGAAAAAATAAAGGCGGCATGTTACTCAACCAACAATTAATCGAAATTTTTGCCATTGAATTGAATTAAATGAGACTAGAAGAAAAAATATCTCTCATCAAACAACTGTTTGATATGAGTAAAGCCGACTATAATATTGACCAAACTGAAGTAAATTTTCTCTATGAACTGGCTGTTTCTCTCGAACTACCATTAGAAATTTTGGAAGAAATTTTTGATGAAAAGCCTATTTATTTAAAACATGTTTTACCAAAAAAACGACATGAACGTATCATTCAGATATACCGGCTTGCTCTTATGATAAATATTGACAAACATATCAAATTTGATGAAGTCAATCTTTTAAAAAACATCGCTATCGAATTACATCTTCCCCCTGAACCGGTTACGCTTATGTTAACGGAAATGCTCAAAAGCAAAAACGGTACTTTAGCACCAGAACAACTTTTTAATATTTTCAAAACAATAAATAATTAAATGTATATGCTTCTTTAGGGTTTTACAATACTCTACAAATTCTGTTAAACCATTAAAAATAATTTGTAAATTTGTTAATAATAAATTAAAAAACAAAACTATTATGGGACTATTTGATTCATTCAAAAAAATGTTTGGCCAAGCCAAAGTTAAAGCAGAAGAATTAGCAGAAGATGCTAATGAATTTGTTGAAAAAACAGCTAAAGTAGCTGACGAAAAATTTGATAAAATCTCTGAAGATTTAAAAGAAAGCACTAAAGATTTGCGTGAAAAAGCAGCAGATGTTTTGGAAGACGTAACTGAAAAAACCAAAGAAGTTGCCGGTGATGTCACCGAAGGACTTAAAAAAGCCGGAGAAGATTTTATGGAAGAAACCAAAGATTTTCGAGAAAAAGCTTCGGATGTCATAGATAAAGCTACCGATAAAGTATCAGAAGTCGCTTCAAAAGTTACTGATAAAGTCAATGAATTTACTGATAAAAAGGAAGAGGTTGTTGATGAAGCAGAAAGTGAAATTGTTGACAAAACTGAAAGTAATGACACAACTAAAGATGCTTAATAAGACCCTCTAACCATAAAAAATCGGACTGAAATTTCAGTCCGATTTTTTATGATCTTAAATGAAATCATAATTAATCATTCATTGACAACAAAAATTCTTCGTTGGTTCGGGTTTCTTCAATCCGTTCTTTGACAAACTGCATCGCTTCAATAGGATTCATATCGGCTAAGTATCGACGCAAGAGCCACATACGTTGTACCGTACGGTCGTCATGCAATAAATCGTCACGGCGGGTGCTGGAGTTTTTAATATCAATAGCCGGATAAATACGACGATTGGCCAAATTGCGATCCAGTTGTAATTCCATATTTCCGGTACCTTTAAATTCTTCAAAAATCACTTCATCCATTTTAGAACCAGTATCGATTAAAGCCGTGGCAATAATGGTCAACGATCCCCCTTCTTTAATATTTCTAGCAGCCCCGAAAAAACGTTTGGGTTTGTGTAAAGCATTGGAATCTACCCCACCGGACAAAACGCGTCCTGACATGGGTTGCACGGTATTGTAAGCGCGTGCCAAACGCGTAATGGAATCGAGCAAAATCACGACATCCATACCGCTTTCGACCATACGTTTGGCTTTTTCGATGACGATATTTGCCACTTTTACATGTCTATCAGCCGACTCATCAAAGGTTGAAGCAATGACTTCTCCGGTCACACTTTGTTTCATATCGGTTACCTCTTCCGGACGTTCATCAATCAATAACACCATTTGATATACTTCAGGATGATTGGCAGCAATGGCATTGGCTAAATCTTTTAATAAAATCGTTTTACCGGTTTTGGGTTGTGACACAATCATAGCCCGTTGTCCTTTGCCTATAGGCGCAAACAAATCGACAATACGGGTTGACAAAGTACTACGTCTGCCGGCAATATTTAGTTTTTCATCAGGAAATAACGGTGTCAAGTGCTCAAAAGCAACACGGTCACGTACCACTTCAGGGTCTTGATTGTTGATTTTTTTGACTTTCAACAAGGGATAAAATTTTTCACCTTCCTTAGGCGGACGCACTACACCTTGAACCGTATCACCGGTTTTTAATCCGAATAATCTGATTTGTGACGGTGACACGTAAATATCGTCGGGCGAACTCAAATAATTAAAATCTGCCGAACGTAAAAACCCATAACCGTCTTGCAAGATTTCTAAAACCCCTTCGGCATCAATGATACCGTCAAATTCAAATTCATCACGTCTGTTTTTTTGATGTTTTTGATTTGATTTGTTGTTATTTTGATGTTTTTGCTGATTGGTTTGATGTGTATTATTCTGCTGCGATTTTTGTTGGTCGTTTGATTTAGAGATTTCTCTTTTTTCATCAACTACTTCAACAGGTAAATCTTTCGTAGTATCTTTTTTATCCCGTTTTGATTTTTGTTTCGATGATTTTTTTTCTTGATTTTTTACAGGTTCTTTATCATCAAATAAGCTTTGTTGAGAAATATTTGGTTGCTGTCCCGAAGTTTCCTGTTGCTTTTGTTTTCTGGGACGGCGCTTGCGTTGTTGCTTTTCTTCAGTATTTTGTTGAACGGGATTATTTTGAAAAGCTTTATTCTGCGAATTTTTCTTTTGTGAATGGGCTTCTTTTTTTTCTTGCGTTTGCTTCTTTTTCGGACGCCCGGGCTTTTTTGCAATCAGTTCTTCTTTTTTCTCTTCTAGTTTTAATTCTCGGGCTTTTTCTTTTACAACATCCGGATGATCAGCTTGAAAATCCAAAATTTTGTAAATTAATTCCATTTTTTTTAAATGGTAATACTTTTTAATCCCGATGGTTTTGGCTATCTCTTGTAGCGCAACCAATTTCAGTTGTTTTAATGATTCAATATCAAACATATATAATAAGGTGTTTGGTTTGTTTTGTTATTTTATAATAATATGTAAAGTAAGAAAGATTCTTAAATGTTTACAAAAAATGACGATTGGTCTATTGTAGATAAGTAATTATAGTGCAATAATAGTAATTTTTTTTTATTCCATAACAATTTTGTCTTATTTTTGTTGAAAATTTTATCAAATGCTACAACGTATACAATCGGTCTACATGCTAATTGCCTTTATTTCAAGTATTTTTTACAGCTATTTGGCTTATACAATATTATTTAAAGAAAATTTGGTTTTTGCTATTTCGTCCGGAATTATCTCTCTCGTAATATTGATAAATATTTTTTTATATAAAAACCGGAAATTGCAAATCAGATTAAATAATTTAGTTATCTTTGTATTAATAGTTCTTTTGGGTTTATCTATTTACCAAGTCGGATTATTATCCGGAGAAAAGTCATTTTCTGAGAAGGATATTAAGTTACTAGTTCCGGTCATTTCTATCGTTTTTTTACTTATCGCCAATAAGTATATCAAACGGGACGAAAGACTTGTAAAATCCGTTGACAGGATTAGGTAAACGCAAAAATCTTTAATCTAAAAGCCGTTGTATATATGCAGCGGCTTTTTTTTGTTGAAAGAAAATGTTTATAAAGTTTATCATGTTGCAAGACCTGTTTGGTCTCAAAATTAAAATTAACTGTTGAAAATAAAGCTTAAAAAAATATAAATCCGGTCACTTCGATACAATCCCGATTAGCATCGGGATCACTCAGTGACCTAAGCCCCTTAGTTCCCCATTCCTCATATTTAAAGCATAAAATGTGAAGCGAGTAACAACCCTACTGTATTCTAAAAAATCATAACAAAAGAGTTTAAGTTTGAATGACGAATAATGAACAAAGAATGTTGATTTTAGAAGTAATTGAAAAGTAAAAATGAATGATGAATTACGAAGTAACAACGGCGTTAAAAAAATCTGAAATCGCAAATATGAAATCTCAAATCAGCCTGTCCCGACTTTTGTCGTGACGGAACACTCAGCGACCTCGTCTTTCAATTCATAAAATTACAAGCAGAAATAAAGTATGAAGCAAGCAATACTCATCAAAATCGCCAAATAAACTAGGAAGCAGAAAAAAATCATCACTTCATCAAGTCCTCATTTCCTCAAATTATAAGCAGTCATAAAGTCGGAAAGAGTAAATAAACATCAAAAATTTAATATTCTATGAAGCGGTAAAAAGTCCTCATATCCTCAAATCAGAAGCAGAAATACAGTATGAAATGTTAAACTCACATTGAATAATAATCATATTATGAAAATTAATCGCAAATCTGAAATCGCAATTCTGAAATCTGAAATGAATAAAAAATCATCAATTCCTCAAAATATTAATTAACTTTGCACCAAACATCAACAAACCAATGCCCAAAAATTTATACATTATATTATTTATAACAATTTTTGCGCCTGCAACTGTGTTGTTTGGACAAAATCCCGTTTTAGCCAAAAAATATTTTGAACAAGGCGATTTGGATAAAGCGGCTTATGAATACAAATTGTTAGTTGACAAATTTCCTTATAATGATAATTATATTTTTAACCTGATAAAAATTTACCAATCCCAATCAAAATTTGACGCTGTCAACAAACTGATCAAACAACAAAACACCAAGCAAAAACCGCAATATTTTGTCTATTTGGGATACAATTACCAAATGCAGAAAGATAGCATCAAAGCACAAAAATACTATCAAAAAGCCCTAAAAGCCGTCAAAAAAACACCTTATCGGGCTTATGCCGTCGGGCAGGCATTTAAACAATTGTATTTGTTGGACGAAGCCTTGCAAACTTATCAAATAGCTACTAAACAAGGCAAAAATACCAATTATCTGATGCAGATTGCACAAATTTATGCCGAAAAAAACGATTTGCCCAATATGATTAAAAGCTTTTTGGATTTAATAGAAAAAGAACCCAAATATGCCTCACAAGTTAAATATTATTTAACCAGAAGCATTACACAAGACCCTGAAAACGAAGCTAATATCATCCTAAAAAATCAATTGGTGCAACGCATCAAAGACACTCATAGC
>WFZY01000051.1 GCA_015489265.1 Flavobacteriaceae bacterium
ACGATTAAAAAATCGGAATCGGTGTCGCCTTTTGCCGTATGTTTGATACTACTGCCCACCAAGACATAACCGCCGTCGCGCGTGGCAATGATTTTTTGCAAGACTTCTTTTTTGAGCGTGCCTATGGAACGGCGCCACAATTCGTTGCCGTTGGCTTGGGTTTTGATTAACAAAAAATCGTCTTTGCCCTTGCCGGCCACCGGCAATTTACGGTTAGCCGCCGTATAAGCCCCCAATATCAAAGTGCCGTCCGGATTTTGCAAAATATTAGTCAAAAAATCATCACCGCTGTTATCAAATGTCGTTTGCCACAGTTTATTGCCGTTTGTATCGATTTTGAGTAACACGATATCGGCGGAAGTTTTGGTTTGGGTTTTGGCAATCGGGGTGCTGTTGCCACCGAGTAAAATATTGTCGTCTTTGGTTCGTATCATAGCAAACAATTTGTCGTCAGCCGTATCACCGTATGATTTTTGCCAAAGCGCTTTACCGTCCCGGTCGGTTTTAATGACCCACCAATCGGTTTTACCTTTACCCGAAATACTTTTGTTGCCACTGACCGGCGATGCCGAATTGCCTGCCAAAAGTAAACTGCCGTCGGATAATTCGACGACTTGTCGCAAGTCATCATTAAATTTGCCGCCATAGGTTTGTTGCCAAACCAAATTGCCGTCACTGTCCAGCTTGACCAACCAATAGTCCAATCCGCCATAGTTGTCATCTTGTTTGATGATGAGATCCGGCGATGAAAATTGATGACCCGACGGCACAAATTCGTCCGATGCCGAACTACCGGCAATAAAATAACCGCCGTCAGCCGCTCTGATAATCTGTCCGATACGCTCAACGCCCAAACCTCCCAAAGTTTTTTGCCATTGAATCGCCCCGTTCATATCCAGTTTCAGCAACCAAATATCAAATTGCCCGATATTTCCGGTGGATTTGATTCCGTCTTTACCGGAATTACTGATACCGGCAAGCAAATAGCCACCGTCATAAGTCGGGATGATTTGTTTAAGGTGGTCAATGCCCTTGCCACCGAAAAACTTAGTCCATTGTTTTTGACCGTCTTCATCGTATTTGGTCAGCATATAATCATAAGTGCCTGTTTGCCCGCTTATGCCGGATTGTGATAAGCTGGCGCCGGCAAGCAAAAAACCATAGTCTAAACTTGGCACAGCATCGTAGAGAAAATCGGCATGCGACCCACCGGCTTTGTGTTGCCATATTACGTCTTGCGCCGGTAATAGTTGCGTGGCTAGTAGTAAGGTTATGAGTATTTTTTTCATTTTTTTTTTATGATTTGATAATATTGATGAATTGATTACTTAAGTCATTGAGTGGTTTTTGCGACGCAGGAGCAAAAAGTGTATAGAAATGACCGGTTTTTATTGATGAACTGATAAGTAGGTCGCTGAGTGAGCCCGATGATAATCGGGATTGTATCGAAGCGCCGGATTTGGAACTGATGAATTTAAACTGCTTCATTGAATATTTTGTTTTCATTTGTTTGCTTTTTACTTCATACAATAATTCTGCATCTAACTTGAGGAAATGAGGAATTTTTCATTTCATATTTCGGATTCTTTTAAACCATATAAGGCATATAAGTTCATTTAAGGTTTTCATTGAGTTTGATATTTCTAAATGACCTTAATTTCTTAATGGTTATTGTGATAAATTATAATGTTTTTTTACCATTAAGGCATTAAGTTCATTAAGTTTTTCTTTTATGTCCTTTTATGTCTTTTATGTTTTTTAATCATTTTATCCTTTATCCAATACGCACTTTCCCACTTCGCACTTGACACGAATTCGCTTTCCACTTCGCACTTTACCGCTTTCCACCTTATTACATCCTGTTTGACGCACTTCGCACTTTCCACTTTAACGCTTTCCACTTTATTACGTCCTACTTGACGCACTTCGCACTTTCCACTTTACCGCTTTCCACTTACTACTGCTTATAATGATATTCATACTCTTTCAAAATATGTCCGTCTTTATCTTTGATATATTTTAGTCTGTTAAAACTATCATATATATAATATTGCGTATCGCCTTTGGGGTCGGTGATACTGGTAACACCTATCAGGGGGTCGTAGGTGTAAGTGGTTATTTGTGTATCATCGGGTAGAGCTTGGCGCAGATTGTTTAATGCCTCACGTAAATCATCTTCACTTGCAGTATCTACATCATTATCCGAGGCGGTTACAGCCGCATCTATTTGTGATTGAAAATTTTGAGCATCAGTTTTTGTAAAATTGACAATTTTGGCTATGGGCTTGCTATGTTGATAGCCGTATATATAATAAATGTGGGTACCATCGGATTTGCTGACTTCTATGGGATTGCCGTAAGGGTCGTAATGGTGGTAGGTAACGCGGGGTTCTAAATTCTGCCCCATTTGTCCTTCCAAAATTTGATCATAGACCAACCGGTTTTTGTTAGGAATTGGATCACCGGTTTCGTCTAATAAAGGTCCGAGATTTTTTAAAGTAATTCTTCTTGTTTTATTACTTAAATAATGTCCTGCTCTATTGCTTGAAATTTGAATGGGTTCCCCAACTCTGTTTTGATAGTTAGGATGATCATCATCCGGCTCCTTCATTTGTTGATACGCATTAAATTCTGTCTGTGTCAAAGGTGGATGAGTGCCAAGAGAATTAATATTCGTTATACTATTTGGGTATTGATAACTAGTGGTTAAATAATCACCGTCACTATCATAAGTTTTCTTTCGTATTAAATTGCCTGTATAGGGATCATAATAATAATGCGTGGTTTTTTGTAGTTGACCTTGATCAAAGTAGTCAGTTTCTTCCGTTTTTACTAAATTGTATAATTCGGGTCTTATTTCATATGTTTCAGGTGTTCTAACAATAGTGCTAACATTTTCAGTAGTATCATAATATGGCAAAATACCTCCGAATACACCTATTGACAATTGTAAACTATCCGGATTGATACCGTATGGAAAGATGGACTGGTAAGTGTTGGTAATTTTTTTAGTTAATTCAAAATGATTCGTAGAGTTGTTAAATTTATATACTTCTTTTCCCAATGGCTTAGCATATTTCCATGCTTTATCAATAAAAGCACGTTCCGCATTTGCGACATCTGAAAAATCATATTGATCAGTATTTGTAAAAATGTAATAATTAAAATAATTATCGTAATCACTATAATAATCAATAGTTTTACCGGCGATAGTGTCATTTTTTATAAAATGTTCCACGCGATTATACAAAGTAAAACTTCCTAATAAATTATAAAAAGCTGAATTACTGTATGCAAATATTGTTTTGGTAGTAATATCTTTATAGTAATAAATTCCAATATACATTATCCTAAATTGTTTGGCTCCTATCTTTGCAGGTCTATATGTTTTACCTGTTGATATACCATCAGGTGTCCGATATTTAAAAAGATGTTGCACACAATGTTGTCCGGTATCATCTGGACAGGATTTATAAGTTGCCACTCTTAAACCACCTGCGGGTTTATTGATATACATTGGTAGTGAATCTATCTTAGATATGGTTACACTCCCATTAAAATACCGGTCAAAACTATCATCGGGGGCATACGTCCTGATATATTTAATAC
>WFZY01000052.1 GCA_015489265.1 Flavobacteriaceae bacterium
TGAAAACGAGACTTTTAAGGCAAATCCGCAACACCAACCGGATTTGTCACCCTATACTTATGTGGTCGAACGCCAACTCAAACCCGAAGCCCGAAAAGATATTCCACCACTATTGAAAGAATTGGATATTCAACCAACCGCTATGATTGATATTTCCGACGGCTTATCATCCGAAATTTTGCATATCACACAACAATCGGATGTCGGCGCGCAAATTTATGCCGAAAAAATTCCTATTGACCCGCAAACCGTTTTAACTGCCGAAGAGTTTAATATTAGTGAGCTCACTGCTGCACTTAACGGTGGTGAAGACTACGAATTGCTGATGACGATCAGTCAAAAAGATTACGAAAAGATTAAGTACCGTAAAGAATTTACCATAATCGGGCATATCACCGAAGACAAAGGTGCCTACCTGATTACACAAGACCATCAAAAAATTGCCCTGAAAGCCCAAGGTTGGAATGCTTTAAAGGATTAGTTTGTCTGCTTTTTTCTATCTTTGTGCTGCAATATATAATAACGATATACTTACACATACCTATCATTAGACAAAATAAATGAAAATTGTAGAAAAAATAAAAGCCCCCATCATCGGTGAAATGGAAATTTTTGAAAAGAAATTTCGTCAATCGATGAAAACACAAGTCGTGTTACTCAACCGGATTACGGCTTTTATCGTTTCACGCAAGGGCAAGCAGATGCGCCCGATGTTTATTTTTTTAACCGCCAAAATGCTTAAAGGTCAAGTAAGTGACCGTACCTATCGCGGGGCGAGTGTAGTCGAATTGATTCATACGGCAACATTGGTGCACGACGATGTCGTCGATGAAAGTGATTACCGGCGCGGTTTTTTTTCTATCAATGCTTTATGGAAAAATAAAATTGCTGTTTTAGTCGGCGATTTTCTCTTATCCCGCGGGTTATTATTGTCGATTGATAACGGTGATTTTGATTTATTGCGTATTATTTCCGTAGCAGTCAAAGAAATGAGCGAAGGCGAACTTTTACAGATAGAAAAAGCCCGAAAATTGGATATTACCGAAGCTGTCTATTATGAAATCATTCGTCAAAAAACAGCAACATTAATTGCCGCTTGCACGGCTATGGGTGCTGCTTCAGTTGGCAGTGACGAAGCAACAATTAAAGATTTGCATCGATTCGGTGAACTGGTCGGGATGGCATTTCAAATCAAAGACGATTTGTTTGACTATTCCAGCGGTGGTATCGGCAAACCGGTTGGTATTGACATCAAGGAACAAAAAATGACTTTACCGCTAATTTATACGCTCAATACCGTTGATGCCAAAACCAAAAAATGGATTATAAACATCGTTAAAAAGCATCATAAAAATAAAAAGAAGGTTAAAGAACTCATTAAATTTGTCAAAACCCACGGCGGAATTGAATATACCATTAACAAAATGAAAGCATTTCAACAGGAAGCCCTTGAAATTTTGGAAAAATACCCCGATAATCCCGCCAAAGACAGTTTAAAATTAATGGTAAACTATGTTATTGAGCGGAAGAAGTAAATTGTTTCTTAATTACAGTTCAACAAATCCATCCAATTTCGCAATATAACCGGTTAAACTGTTTAAGCCGATAAGCGGCTCATCATTTTGTGGTAGAATTTGTAATCCGTAGTCCGGATACCTGCTTTTGATACCTGAAATATCAAAACCGTTATAATACTTGTTGAGAAAAATATTGTTGATACCAATATGAAAATTTTCCAGTTTTTTGACAATTAATTGCGACTCGTTAAAGGATAGTTTATCTGTGTTTAACACCAAATTCAATATCGTTTTTGAAGGATCTTTAAACACCGATTGTATCTGTTCGTACAATTGTATTTGTTGTAGCAGTTTGCTTTTAATTTTATCGGTTTCCAATTCTTTTTTACCAAATTTTACACGGGACACAATTTCTTTTTTATCTAATATTTTTTGACGTAATTGTAAGAGATTGTTCAGCCAAATCAAAGACAAATCCGGCAGGGTCAAAAATTTTAAGGTTAAAGCTGTTGGGGGCATATCAAAAATGATATAAGAGGCATCACCGGCTTTTTGACGAATGTTTTGATAAGCCAACAGCAAGGCATACTCTTCAATTCCGGGGGAAAATTTGAGTATATCCAAATATTTTTCCAAATTGAAAGCAGTCAAGTATGAATAGGTGCGCTTGACTTGGTTTTGCATGTCTTCCAAATATTTGTTGACCCATTTATTGGTATCTACTTCAATTACAGATAGATAATCGTTGACGGCGTATGGTTTTTCAGAGAAACGGCGTTCAAATATATCACTCTGATTGTGCGCCGGATCCATAGATACCAACAAGGTTTTTTGATTATTTTGTGCTAACTTTAAGCTCGTTAAAGCGGAAGAGGTCGATTTGCCAACCCCGCCTTTACCTAGAAAAAATACATTTTTAGGATATGTTATTTGGTCTTTCATTCGTGATTAAGCAGGTTTAAAAATTGATGATTAAATAACTTCAAAAACCGAAAACAAATTGGATATCGGTTCATTAGCCATATCGACCTTATTGAGCATAATGTCTAAATGTGCTTCCATTTCCGGCAATAAATCAAGGGTAATTTGCATCGGGGGTGCCGGCAATCCTATAAACGAGCCGAGTACCAAAAGTGAAAAGATATTTTCCATTTCGCCCAGTTCAAATTCAATAGATTCTACAGCTGTTTCACGGGTGACTGCTTCATACAATTGCCAGTTTTTTTTAATAGAACGAAGTATTTTATCGATCAAAGCATTCATTATTTATAAATTTTATTTTATTCTAAAAATTTTCATTTCAAATATAATCTTTTTATTGGAAGGATAATAATAATACAAAGCATATAACGAAAATAAGAAAATTAAAATATGCGTTCTTTCAGATAAATGTAATGCTATGGACAGAATCAAAAAATATGGGGCAATAAGAGCTATTTTAATGATGTTTTTTTCAAAATTAATAAATGTTTCTGTTGAAATTTTTTTAGCATCTTTCAAACCGGATATAAAATAACTACGGTAAAATACAGGTAAAGCCAATCCGAAAATGCCGGATAAGCTTACAAGTATTACAGACAAGGTTCTATTATTGTAATGGGAAGTTGAATGTTGAAAAAATACCATTATCCATGTTAGAATGATTAAAAAAGCTGCTATAGCTGTTTGTTTAAAATAGAGGTTAAGTAATGTTTTTCTTATTTTTTGTAACATCATAATATTGTTCACTAAATAAAATACTACCCATTACTCTGTAAATTTTCACAAAGTAATAGGTAGTAATAAAGTTAAAATTATAAACTATTTGACTTCTTCAACTAATTTTTTTTCGTCATATTTCGTACTAAACAGTTTTTTTCCGCCATCAATGGCTACCCAAATCATGGCTATAAATATGATACCGTTTAATATTTCTAAAAGCAGATTATGTTTATCCATAAAACGGGTTTGGTTTAAAATAACTGCCCACATAGAAACGACTAACATAAAGACTGCCGGCAGAAAACTCACCAGCCATCCCCATTTAGAACGACCTTTCAAATAAATAGAAACAACCAGTAAAGCCAAGGCAGCCAAGGTCTGGTTAGTTGCACCAAATAAGGGCCACAATGCCAAAGCACCTTTACCGTCAGCACCTGAAGAGAAAATTAATATCAAAGCCATTAAAATAACAAATCCTGTAGCAACATGTTTGTTTTTAAAAGTTTTAGGAAATGTTTCACTGACTAAATAACGTTGCACCCGGGTGGCAGTATCTAAAGTCGTACCGGCAAATGAAGCTACAAAAACCCCCATAATGGTCATGGCAATACCTTTAGGGATACCTAAAAACTGAATCATATTGGCAGAACCTTCAACAAAGGCACCGACTTTTGAACTTAAACCGCCGGCAGCTGCCCAAGATGCATAGTGATGCGTCCAAGCTTCAACACCGGTTAAAATATGACCATCTTTTGCTAAATAGCCCATGCCGATACCGGCAGTGGTAGCAATAATAACCAAAGTAGCTAATGATCCTTCCATTAACATAGAACCATATCCTACAAATAAAGAGTCTGTTTCTTGTCGTACTTGTTTAGACGATGTTCCGGACGAAACCAAAGCGTGAAAACCTGAAATAGCCCCACAAGCAATGGTAATAAATAAGAATGGCCATAAAGGTGGCGTGCCTTCGGGATGTGGTCTGACAGCAGGCGCTACAATATGTAAATCACCTGATAAGCCCGAAACCAAAACGCCCAAAACCAATAGTGCTAAAGCAATAACCAACTCATGTGAATTGATGTAATCTCGCGGTTGCAACAGCGTTGTTACCGGCAAAACGGAAGCTATGTAAGCATAAATTAATAGGATAATTGACCAAACGGCAATAGGTGACAAACCTAAAACAGAAGGCATTTTAAGGGGCATATAAGCACCCCAAACCACGGTCAAATACATGATTAGAACTGCTACGATAGACCAGATAGCCAAATTAGCACCTTTTTTATAAACTATATGTCCTAAATAGACGGCAATCGGTATTTCCAACCATACCGGCAATACAGATTGCGGATACATTTTGAACAAAATAGCAATTACCAAACCGAATATGGACACAATAATCCATAATTCTAGGAAAATGATAAAAAACAAGAAAAATTTAGTTCGTGTATTGATAAATTTTCCGGTAATTTCAGAAAGTGATTTACCTTGGTTACGCATTGATAAAATCAAAGTACCGAAATCATGAGCAGCTCCCATAACAATAGAACCTACAAAAACCCAAATCAATGCCGGTAACCAACCCCAGATTACGGCAATAGCAGGTCCGACTATAGGTCCGGTACCGGCTATAGAAGCAAAATGGTGTCCGAAAATAACTTCTTTTTTAGTCGGGACAAAATCTACCCCGTCTTCAAACTCTACTGCCGGAACAGGATTGTTATTACTCAATTTAAAAATTTTATTTCCAATGTATTTGCCATAAATTTGATACATGGCTAAATACCCACCGAAAACTACTAGCATTATTAATACTGATTCCATAATATATATTTTAGATTAGTAGATAGTTATGATTAAAATTTGTATAAGGCACTAAATGAATATTGGTTACCATCAGCCGTTTTATCATTACCGTCATAATAGCCGAGTTTGCTGTGTAGCCACTCAACACCAAGCGTAACAGCTCCTAATTTATAATCAATCATAAAGTTTGATAAAGTGTGTTCGCTTCTGCTAAGTCCCAGTTTAACCACATCGTCATGATTTACTTTTTCTTTGCCTAAGAAACCATAAACGCCTATTTTTTTATCAAAAACATATCCGGCTTGTACCCAGTAACCCAATGAACGCAAATCATCGGTTGTACCTTGGAATTGGGTGATACCCCCAAATTGTTGTCCAATGTTTTTACCGGAATACAAATTACCTTGTAGCAAGAAACCGTTATGGTGGAATTTAGCTCCGACTTCAAAAGCGGTTCCTGTCAATTTATTGCTAGCAGTAGTATCGATTGCTGCCAATTCTTTTTGATCATAATGTGCCACTAAATAAGCACTCCAAGATTTGGCTGTAAAGTTTAATTTGGTTTCCATTTGCGGTGTACCTGCATTTCCGGCATTCATAAAATTGTTGTTGTTGCCTGGACCAGTCCATGAGTTAGCAAACAAAGCAGCATCGAGTCTAATTTTAACATCACTGGATTTGTCACTCAAACCTTGGTACAGATAAATACCGGGGAACCGCCAACCGACAAAGCCGGCATTACCATAACCCAAAGGAAAGGCAATATGCGATACGGAAACAGGTACATTTCCAAACATAGGTGTCCATGCTTGTCCCATACGGATACGTGTTTGGTTATGAACAAAATCTAAATAAGCCAAACGTAATCGGGGAGTGGGCATTTGTGGTGAAAAAACGCCTCCACCGACATTTCCGCCAAAAAAGTCAGCTTCTAAAACACCACCGAGTTTCCAATCTTTGGCAATTTCAGGTCCGTTAAAGACTAGTGTCAATCTCGAATTCCGTACATCAAAGCCGTAAAAACTTTTGTTGCTTGATGCAGCCGGAGGTAATACCCATTCGGCTTTTTGACCGTTGCCAAAAGCAAACTTTTGGTCTTGCATAAAAAAGGTTTGACTGATAAAACCTTTAATTTTAATGGTTTCTTTACCGCCCGGCACAACATTTTGAGC
>WFZY01000053.1 GCA_015489265.1 Flavobacteriaceae bacterium
TCGGATACCAGATTAAAATCATCTTGCGGATTGATAGTGGTATAATGCCGGTTGCCGGTATCATCATTGAAATAGTATTCATATGCCACAATTTTTAAATCTTGCGCCCCACCGGTTTGTGGGTTATGGATAAACATTTGATTAACAATACCACTCCATAGTCCATTTGCGTCTTTAAAACGTATATGAAGTTGGTTGATAGTATGGGTTAAACTACTGACATCAAAATCGGTTTGCAAATGAAAATCCGTAGTAGGAGTAATAGGCACATACGTAAGATTAACACCGTCGTTGAAGGCGTATTGATACCCGACAATTTTGTTTTGTCCCAGTCCGTAGAGTGAAATTAACAGTGTCAATAAGATACTAAATAGATTTTTCATAATAATTTGATTAGTTGAAAATTATGTATCCAACCGAAAAACTAATCACGCTGTTTTTTAGGCTAACCTTATTACTTTTATTGATGGCTAAAAGTCCTTTGCTATATCGCATACCAATAGATAATTGGTCATTGATTTGGTACCCTGCACCAATATTAAAACTCAAATCAAAGGTGTTTGTTTGGTCGGATATACTTCCTTGATTATCAAGGACTACTTCTCCATTTTCAATAGCTTGGTAGTGATAATTAGCAGACAGTAAGAAAGCAGGTTGCAGCCCGGCTTCTACATAAAATTGCTCAAAATGGTATTGTCCCATTAGCGGTAGTAAGAGATAGGTTAATTTTTCATCGGTAATGTATTCATAGTCAGTAACATTCGGTGCAAAAGTGTGTTGTTTGCCACCTTGAAAAGACAAAATCAATTCAGGTTGAAAAGAAATTTCATCAGATATATTCATTTGAGCAAAAGCGCCCAAACCACCTAAAATTTTAGTATCAATTTGATGTGAAGGATTAACGGTCATATCTGCAAGATTAAGGGCCGCTTTTACTCCTATTTTGGCATCATTGACCATACTTTGCATATCTTGTGCTCGAATTATTTGGATTTGGAAGATGAAAACAACGACAATAAATATGGATTTATAAATTTTCATAATAAAGTTTTTAATGCTTATTTTTTAGATAGAATATTATCGATCTTGTGCATGAACGTTGATATCAATATGGATAGTTCCGGTAGCAGAGGTGGTATTTGAGATGTTTTTACTGCTGATATGCGGATTGCTGGGAATAGATGCGTCTTTCCAAGGATAAAAGCCCCCGTATATCCCAACTTGTGTACCGTCATCACCCAAATTGGCTTGTGCCGCTGTGGTTAGATGATAATCATGGGTATAGTCAAAATTACCACCGGATTGATTGACCAATACATCTGCCCGTGTCATAGAATAGTTGCTATCCAAAATTGGGTCCGTTCCAAAAGCGCTTGTGTTATTCGGGTCAAAAGTAAAGCAAACGATGTTATGGCTATAGGTACTTTGACCGGATCCATTTGTTATACCACCGTAAGTGGTTGACTCATGTAAGAATATATTGTTTTTAATCATGCTCGAGTTGGCATAATCAAAAACCGGATGATAATAATTTGAATCTAAAAATAAATTATTTAAAAAAGTTAAATTTCTTGCTGCATTTATTCTATCTTCTATGATATTGTTGAAAAAACTGGAATTAATCAAATTGTTTAAATCCATACCGTGTATGACATTTTCTTGAAAAATACAATTTTCACTGGCTTGTGTTCTGTCGCCGGGAATATTTATATTATTCAGCCGGCATCTTTTTATGGTAACGTCATTGATGGATTCATTGTTATCAAAATTCAAACTTCCGGTAATTTCCACCCCTTCGAGATAAAAGCCATCGGCTTCGTCGCTGAGGACAAAATTGCCTGATATTTTGGTTTTATACGTAGCCGTAGTAGCTGATGGATAATGACCGGCGCCATAAATGCGTAATTTCTTTTCAAATCTTGCCGGTGGGGCAAAACTACCGCCGGGTAAGTAAATGGTGTCGTTGTCTACAGCTGCTGCATAAGCAGATTGCAAGGGATTGTCATCACTGAAAAATTGTACACCGGTAGCACTGTGCAAAGCCACAATTTTTTGAGCTTTTAAAGAACTAAATGTAAATAATACTAAGAATAATGCTAAAATTTTGGTTTTCATAATATTGCGTTTTAATTATGAATCAAAATTAATGGGATTACAGACCTGAATCAATGACGCATTTGTGTCATTTTTTCAGCATTTTAAAAACAAAGAAATTTTATATCTTTGATTTTTAAAGACCGGTTGTTTTATTAAGAACTTGACTGGTCCTAAGTTTAACCTACGATTAAGATTTTAAAACATAATATTAGATGAATAAAATTGCTGTTTTTTGCGGTGCCAGTATCGGTTTTAATCCGGTGTATGCCAAAGTTGCTCACGATTTAGGCACTTTTCTTGCTCAAAAAGATATTGAAATTATTTTCGGCGGGGGAAAATTCGGAATGATGGGTGCTATAGCCGATGCTGCTTTACAAGCAGGGGGCAAAGTAACCGGTGTTATTCCTGATTTTTTAAAACTTGAAGAAATTGAACATACCGGCATACAAGAGATGATTACGACGCAAAGCATGTCCGAAAGAAAAAAGATGATTAGTAAAATAGTGGACGGCTATATCGCTTTGCCCGGTGGTTTCGGAACGCTTGACGAATTGATGGAAACTTTGACTTTGGGACAATTACAAATAGAGCATAAACCGATTGGGGTGTTAAACACTAACGGATTTTTTAATCCGTTGATAACCCAATTTGATTTAATGGTTAAAGAGGGCTTTTTAAAACCTGAAAATCGGGCTATGGTATTGGTTAGTGATGATGTTGAAAAACTTTTTGAGATGATGCAAAATTACCAACCACCCAAGGTTTCAAAAATCGTTCATACAGTTGCTTCAAAATAAAAAATATGTTAAAGTTTGAAATAGATCAGCCCTTGGTAATGGGTATTTTGAATTTGACACCCGATTCATTTTTTGACGGTAATCGTTACAATACGGAAGAAACTGCTGTAAATAGAGTGACACAAATGCTAGATGAAGGGGCAGACATTATAGATTTAGGGGCTTTTTCGTCTCGTCCGGGTGCAGCTTTGGTGTCTTACGACGAAGAACGCAGGCGATTGATGCCGGTTTTAAAAACGCTGATAAAACATTTTCCCGATATCGTCATTTCGGTAGATACATACCGGCACAAGATAGTCGAAGAAGCAGTGGGAGAGGGCGCACAAATAATCAATGATATTTCCGGTGGTAATTTAGATGCACAAATGTTTCAAACGATAGCCAATTTACAAGTTCCATATATCATGATGCATATGAAAGGTACCCCTGAAAATATGCAAAATCAAACGGACTATACCGATGTGGTTACAGATATCAAAGCTTTTTTTAGTTTGAAAATTAAGCAATTAAACGATTTGGGATTTGATAAAATCATTCTGGATCCCGGATTTGGTTTCGGTAAAACTTTAGAACAAAACTATGACATTTTAAACCGGTTGGATGAATTTTTAGACATGAAATATCCGGTTTTGGTTGGGATGTCCCGCAAATCGATGTTGTATAAATTACTAGACATTACACCGGCAGAAGCCCTAAATGCGACCAGCGTAGTAAACACTATTGCGCTGTTAAAAGGCGCTAAAATTTTACGGGTTCATGATGTAAAGCAAGCGGTTGAAACGGTGAATATTATGGCACAATTAAAAGGTGGCTGAGTTTGTGCCGAAATCACCGGTCACTTCGTACACCCCGATTATTATCGGGTCACTCAGCGACCTATGAAGCAGAATCAAAGGTGGCTGAGTGTTCCGACTTTGGTCGGAATGTACCGAAGCCACCGAAATCAATCAATCTATTAATCAATTATGAAACATGAAAAAAATATTTTACATTATCTTATTAAGCATGGCGCTAAGTCAATGTCAAAAAAAAGACACTTATCAGATTGACGATCAACATCTTGAAATCAACGATTTTGTTTGGAAGGGCATGAATGCTTTATATCTATGGAAAAACCAAGTTCCTGATTTATCAGATAAGAAGTTTCGAAACCAAGCGGAATTGAATGATTTTTTACAAGATTTTTCTAATCCCGATGATTTGTTTGAACACCTGATTTACAAACGCAATGAAGTCGATCATTGGTCATGGATTGTGGATGATTATGAAGCATTGTTGCAATTATTTCAAGGTGTTCGTAAAACCACCGGAATGCGTATAGGTTTGGTGTATGAGCCCGGTAGTTCGACCAATATTTTTGCATATGTCAAATATGTTATACCGGACTCTGATGCGGCTCAAAAAGGCGTGCAGCGCGGCTTTTTATTTAGAAAAATTGCCGGACAACAATTAACCGTTGATAATTATCAAGACTTATTCAATCAAGATCAATTGGATATTGAGTGGGCAAGCTGGGATGGTAGTCAGTTGGTAGATACCGGCAATACAAGTTTGCTTGAAAAAACGGTAGTCAGTGAAAATCCTATTTATTACAAAACTGTTTTTACAGCCGGTTCGCACAAAGTGGGCTATCTGATTTATAACGGGTTTATGTCCAATTACGATAGCCGGCTCAATGAGGCGTTTGGCTATTTCCAATCTGAGAATATCGATAAACTGATCATCGATTTGCGATACAATCCGGGCGGAAGTGTAGAAACGATGACGTATTTGGGCAGTATGATTACCGGACAATTTACCGGACAAACCTATTTAAAATACCAATGGCATCCGGCAATGCAACAATGGATGCAAGAAAACTATCCCGAACAGTTGTCCCGTTCTTTTCCCGACCGCATGAATAATGGCGAACAACTCAAGCATCTGATGATGAATGATGTCGTTTTCATTACCACTAAAAATAGTGCTTCGGCAAGTGAATCACTAATTAATTGTTTGTGTCCTTATATCAACGTGACACAGATAGGCACGGCAACGCATGGTAAATATACCGCTTCAATTACGATGTTTGATTCCCCCGATTTTTCCGGTTACAATGTCAATAAGTCACACAAATGGGCTATGCAACCCATCGTGTTAAAGGTGAGTAATGCCAACAATGAAAGTGACTTTATCAATGGTTTAATACCGGATATTTATCAACCGGAAGATTATTTTAATTTGGGTACATTGGGTGATACCAATGAACCGCTATTACAAACCGCTTTAAATTATATCAGTAGCGGAAGTACAAATAGACCGATACATCCTTTGCTAAATCTGAATGAAATTTACTATAAAGAACAACCGCTATCCGATGAAATGTATCTCGATTCAAAGATTTTAACCCGCATTATTCATATAAGAACGCAGTGAATTATATGAATCAGTGATGGACAAAGGGGTGGAAAGCGGATAACCCCGACTTAGAAATACCCCAAATTTGGGTGTTTTCAAAACCCCAAATTTGTTGGTATTACTTAGTCGCATGAAAATTCTATGAATTTTTCGGGTTAAAACAGATTTTTAGTCATCGAAAATAATCATTGAAATAATTCTATCCGGTTGCGATAGAGTTTGATTTTACCTTCATGTTCCAATTGCTTCAATAGTCTTGATACCACCACTCTCGAGGTTGATAAATCATTGGCAATTTCTTGATGGGTTATGGTAATCATCTTGGTATTGAGTGCTTTAGATGCTTTTTCTAAATACTTCAAGATACGCTGATCCATTTTCATAAATACAATCGTATCCATGGTATCGAGAAATTCTTTCATCCGGTTATTATAATTTCTGCAAACAAAATACCGCCAGCTTGGAAACTCTTTGGTCAGATAATCCATCAAATGTACCGGATAAAGTAATAGCTCTGCATCAGTTTCCATGATGAAGTCAATTTCACTTTTTTTGGCTTTTGAACAGATTGAAAAAGTTGCTGTACAAGCTTCTTTTTCATTGAGATAAAACAAGATATGTTCTTCACCGTTATCATCGGTTCTAACCACTTTGGCAGTACCTGATAATACAATGGGAATCTCTTTGACTTCATCGCCACGTGAAATAATTTGTGTACCTTCTTCAAATTGCTCAATTCGTCCGTTAGTTGCTAAATTTTCTAAAAGTTTTTCAGACAAGATGTCGCCCAAAACCTTTTCCAGTTTGTGTTGTTTGTCCATAATTTATATACTTTTTACCCGTTCTATTTCAGGTAAATATTTTTTAATAATCTGTTTAACACCGACATTCAAAGTGAGATTGTTAATTTTACAACTAAAACAATTTCCTTCAAATTGTATCAAAACTTCCTTATCGGTATAGTCGATCAAAGATATATCACCACCATCCTTTTGTAAGAAAGGTCGAATTTCGTCCAATGCTTGATTGAGCTTAGTGAGTTTTTCTTGATCTTTCATAAGGTAATTTTCCAAACAACTAAAATATAAATTTTATTTGACACTGCAACCGGCTTGATTGGTAATTTGTATTTTTTCTGTCGGTGGTAGGTTTTTATTACGTTTTACGGTTTCTTCCACCACATTTTTGGTGATTTCTTCAAAAGCTTTTTGCGTAGGTGTATTGTCTTGTAAAGCTGCAGGACGACCAAAATCACCGGCTTCCCGAACACTTTGAACCAAAGGAATTTCACCTAGAAATGCAATTCCCAAATCATCAGCCAAATATTTACCGCCGTCTTTACCGAAAATATAATATTTATTGTCAGGACATTCTTCGGGCGTAAAATAGGACATGTTTTCAACAATACCCAAAACCGGTACATTAATCGTAGGATTTTTAAACATGTCAATTGATTTTTTGACGTCGGCTATGGCAACATTTTGCGGAGTTGTAACAACAACAGCACCGGTTACCGGCAAGGTTTGCATCACGGATAATTGAATATCACCGGTTCCGGGAGGTAAATCAATCAACATAAAGTCTAAATCACCCCAATCCGTATCAAAAACCATTTGATTGATAGCCGAATTTGCCATACTACCCCGCCAAATTACCGCTTGACCGGGTTGTGCAAAATACCCGATAGACATATTTTTAACCCCATGTGCTTCAATGGGAATAATCATGGTTTTGTCACCGACTTTCTTAGCACGTGGGCGTTCGCCTTGTGTGCCGAACATCAATGGAATAGAAGGACCATAAACATCGGTATCTAATATGGCGACTTTAAATCCCATTTTTGCCAAAGTAGTTGCCAAATTTGCCGTAACCGTAGATTTACCGACACCACCTTTACCGGAAGCTACGGCTATGATATTTTTGATTTTTTTCAATGGCTTTTCTTTTTCGCTTTCGGGAATTACCACTTTGACATTGATTTTGGTATCAACATCGCCAAAATCTTTAGACAAGGCATCGGTGATATCATCTTCCAACTTTTTGCGGATATGTACTGCCGGTGAGTCAATAATTGCATCAATTTCTATTTTTTTACCGAAAATATCGGACTTGGTTTTAATGTCTTTAATAACACCGTTTTCAACAATATTACCCGCTTTGCCTTGAACACTAATATTTTTTAAGAGTTCTTGTATGGTTTCTTTATTTAGTTTTTTACTCATTTTATTTGTATTTTTAGTGACAACAAAGTTACAAATTTTTTCTTATTTAAAATGATTAAAAATTAACCGAAAAAAAATTCGTTGGTAATTGACAATTGAAAATGGAGAACTGTAAATAATTTTTTCTTTTTCAATATTAGAATAGGTTGAAACAAATGTTGTGCTTGGCACTTTATCGCTTTCCACTAGGCATTCATTTAACCAAAAATAAAATTAGAATTTAGATATTAGAAGTTTTTAGTAATCAGTAAAATCTGAAGTGAAAAACCATATAAGCCATATAAGAACATAAAAGAAAAAACTTATATGACCTTTTATATCTTTTATGTTTCAAAAAATCAAAGATCAATCCGGCGCTTCGGTACTATTTTGTTTCTATGCCCCGACCTACGTCGGGGTCACTCAGCGACCTACTTTTCAATTCATCAACTCATCAATTCATCAAAAAATCCTATCTTGCATATTCTAAAATAATTCCTAGATTTTGAAAGAAAAATTTTAAGATCAATTTAAAAAAATGAATAATGAGTTATGCTCGAGAATATGATACAATACCGATTTCCAGTCCAAATATACCGGAATTTCATTTTGGTAATACCGGTCCTGTAAATATGTGGGTAGAGTTTCAAACTTCCGATTATCAAATTTGGCGCGGTAGTTTTGAGTGTGGTGAA
>WFZY01000054.1 GCA_015489265.1 Flavobacteriaceae bacterium
CTAGTAGGTCTTTCCGGTTTCTAAAACCTGTTCCGTTGTGGATCGCCCGACCCTGACGGCATTTCTACTAGTTACAACCGCAACCACCGCCTGTTTTACCACCGCTGGCACCAGAAGCCGCTTCGCGATAAACGTGAAAAGTTGAGACGAATTTGCCATCTTTGCGTTGGCTTAAAGTCATATCCGGATCATTCAAATTGATTTTCTGGTAGGGTTTTACTACCGTGCAAGAGCTGAATAAACCGGATGCTAAAATGCTAATTATCAATAGCTTTTTCATGAATTTTGTTTTTGTTTTTTTTAGTCAAATATTTTTTGATATGAATACCTTTTGAGGTATGAATTTTATCTCGGTCGTCAACAATCACACATTCTATTCCGGGCAGTTGGTTGATGCGGTCAATGCCTACGTCGGTACCCATCACAAAAATTGAAGTTGCCAGAGCATCGGCTAGTTCGGCGCTGGGGGCAAAAACCGTCGCACTGATAATTCCCGATGAGGGATAACCGGTGCGCGGGTCAATGATGTGAGTGTAGCGTTTGCCGTTAAAAATGACATATTTTTCATAATTACCCGAAGTTACGACCGCTTCGTCTGTTAATGGAAAAGTAGCAAAAACCGTATTTTTATGTAGCGGATTGGTAATCCCGATTTGCCATTTTTGTCCGTTGGGTTGTGTCCCCCAAGTATTCATATCGCCCGAGGCGTTGATAATACCGGCTTTAACGCCTTTGCTGATGAGCAATTTTTTGGCTTTATCGGCAGAGTAACCTTTGCCTATGGCGCCAAACCCGATTTTCATCCCTTTTAATTTTAAAAAGACCGTTTGATTTTTCTGGTCAAGGATAATATTATGATAACCGACTTTGGCAACAGATTTTTTAATAGCTTCGGGGCTTGGCATCTGTTTCATACTGCCGTCAAAGTGCCATATTTTGTCCATAGAGGCATAAGAAATATCAAAAGCGCCGTCGGTTATTTCGGATATTTTTTTGGCACGTTTAATCAAGTCGAACAGTTCGCGACTGACTTTTACGGGTTTGATACCGGCATTTCTATTAATGGCTGATGTTTCGGAATCAGGATCCCAAGAAGAGATGATTTTTTCTATCCGCCGGATTTCATTGACGGCTAAATCTATGTATTGATTGCCTTGTTTTTGATTGTCAGCCACTACCACAATTTCATAGCGGCTACCCATCAGTTTCAACACCCGTTTATAGACTTTTTGAGCTTGTAGAGACTGACTAAAAAGGATAAATGCAAATAGATAACCAATTTTTTTCATCATTGTTGATGGCTTTTTTCTTTAATCCAATTGATATAAAATTGTGGCGATTTATGTCTTAAATAGCCGGTGCGTCCCAGCACATTGCCTTGGGCATCTAAAATGATAACCGTAGGAAATACACCTTCCGGATTGTATTGGGCGGCTAAGGCATCATTGTGTTTTTGTTGGGCTTCCGGCAAGCGGTTTTTTTTGCGTCTTGGAAAATCGGCTTTAAGCAAAACGAGATGGTCTTTGGCATAAGCTTTAAAATCTTCACTGCTTAAAATATAGCGTTCCAATTTTTTGCAAGGCGCGCACCAGTCTGAACCTTCAAAAACCAAGAAAATAGGTTTGTGTTCGGTTTGGGCTATTTTTTTGGCTTGATCAATATCAGTAAACCAAGTTTGAGCCGACATAGCGCCGGTTATAGAGAAAGCGATTATTAGAATTAAATTTTTCATGATATTTGTTTTTGTTGAAATGATTAATTTATATGAAATGTTTAGCTTAATGTTGTTTTGAAAGCGATTACATTTATAATAATTTCACCCTACGGGGTTTAATAAAATGATAAGCTCGCCGGCTGACATTATCGTATAAGATTTTTTCGGTTGCTTACTTAAATCCATATTTATTTGTTACCATTTATTACTTTAACGTTAATAGTGTACTTTTTGTTTCAAG
Source organism: Flavobacteriaceae bacterium (assembly GCA_015489265.1). Lineage (GTDB taxonomy): Bacteria > Bacteroidota > Bacteroidia > Flavobacteriales > Flavobacteriaceae > WGBX01. The sequence goes on from WFZY01000054.1 coordinate 1,956, forward strand.
CGTCCCGTATTAGTTTCAAAAGTCAAGTCCGGGGCATAATACCCCAAACCTGACATTTATGAACACTAAACAACACACTTTTAGTTAGGTATTAATTGCCACCGTCATTATCATTATCATTGCCGCCATTATCGTCATTACCACCGCCATTATTATCGTTTCCACCATTATTATCATCATTGCCACCATTGTCATCAACATTGCCGTCACCATTGGCATCATTGTCTTGTCCGTCGCTTACGCCATCATTATCTGAGTCGGTATCTAGGTAATTGGGGGTGCCGTCGTTGTCGGAATCGGTATTGGATACATCATTTGATGAGCCGTAAGTTTCATCGGCAGTAGGCACGCCGTCGCCATCATCATCGGTATCGTTGACATTGGCTACGCCATCGTTATCGGAATCGTCATTGGTTACATCACCGTCATGATTGACATCTTCTTGATTGTCGGCAACTGAGTCGTTGTCATCGTCGGTATCGGCATAGTTGGGGACACCATCACCATCGCTATCATGGCTATCAATTGTTGTTCGTAAATCGGCTTCACTGTTGATAGAAGATGAGCTGCGTGAAGCGGTTTGATCATCAATATTGAAGGGGTAATTAATGGCTTTGATATACGAGGTTTCTGTAATGCCGTTTACGATATCAAGCAATTGAGATGAACTGTTGACGGTTACCGTTACGTCATTGTTGTAAGTCAAAGTTATGGGATACATAAAGGTAAATCCGAAATTTTGAACCAGATTGCGATCTAAACTTTGCGCATCGGGTTGGCTGATTTGGCTCATAGTTGTGTGCATATTGTCCATCACTTTTTTGGCGGTTACATCTAAGGCGGTGTCTTGTTTGTTACTGCCATCATCTTTTTTGGTGCAAGCTGTTAAACTGAAAATGGCGATAAGAATCAGGGTTGATAGTTTACTTAAATTTTTCATAATGTATAATTTTAGGGTTAATATCTTTTTTTAAAATTTGTTTTTTGAAGCACTTCACCAATAAGACGAATAACCATGTTAAAAACCCTACCTTGTTTTGATAATTTTTTTTGGTTTGTTTTAATACCCCTTTATTTATTAAGGTTTAGCGTAAAAATGTTTTTTTTTGGTTTTTAGAATAAATGTGTAGATTTGCGTATTGTGTAACAAGAGTTTCGTATGCTGAAAAAGTTAAAAGATATTTGCAATCCGGAAGTTTTTGATGAAATATTCAAAACTTATGCCCGTGATTTAAAGCAATTTTTGTATTTTAAATTTAAAGATCGCACTAAAACGGATGATGTTTTGCAAGATACTTTTGTAAAACTGTGGACTAATTGCAATAAAGTTGCATACAATAAAGTCAAGAGTTATTTGTTTACCGTTGCCAATCATCTGTTTTTGGATATTAAGCGGCACGAGAAAACGGTTCAAAATCATGAAAATAATTTTGTGAATTACAATCAAACCGAATCACCCGAATTTTTGTTGATTGAGAAAGAGTATTTCGAAAAATTTCAAAATTTATTGAACCGTTTACCGGAAAGACAAAGAGAAATCTTTGTGTTGAATCGCATTGAAAAGAAAAAATATAAAGAAATAGCCGAAATGCTCGATATTTCCGTCAAAACAGTAGAGAAACACATGCACAACGCCTTAATTTTTATGAAAGAACAGTTGGGACGAAAAATTTAGGGTAGGGTTTTAAAAAAAATATACGTTATATTAATGTATAAAGAAAATGCCATGACACAAAAATACCATAATACATATTATTTAGCCGATTGGTTAGCCGGAAAAATATCTGATGATGAACTGAAACAATTGGTTTCTGATGATGATTTTCAATCCTATTTGAAAATACGGGAAGCATCGGATTTAATGGGCTATTTTGAAAATACAGATTTGTCGGTTCCGGAAAATATACGGCAAACTTATCCGAAAAAACAAACGACTACGCGTCATCTATCCCGTCAGCGACTTTGGGTGGGCATAGCGGCATCGTTATTATTGTTATTCGGGCTTTACAGAGCTTTAACATTCAATGCCGATGTGTTGATAAAAACCGGTGTCGGTGAAACCAAACAAGTGGCATTGCTCGATGGTTCGGAAGTGATTTTGAATGCCAATTCGGTTTTTTCTTATTCAAAAAGTAAATGGAATGATAAACGCGAGGTTTATTTGAAAGGTGAAGCTTTTTTTAAGGTAAAGAAAGGCAGCGATTTTGTGGTAAAAACCAATCAAGGGCAAGTGAAAGTTTTAGGCACGCAGTTTGATGTCAAGGATTTGTCCGGTTTGTTTCAAGTGGTATGCTATACCGGAAAAGTTTGGGTAAAATCATCAAATATTGATGCCGTTTTAACCCCCGGAAAAGCAGTGGCACAATATGATGATTTGGTGCAACATTGGGAATTGCAAAATCTAAAACCCGATTGGCTGTCCGGTGAAAGTAGTTATCAAAATACGGCTTTGAAATATGTCTTAAATGACTTTGAAAATCAATATAACATCCATTTTGATGCAACCGGAATAGATGAAAATGTGAAATTTACCGGTAGTTTTCCGCATGACAATTTACAAAAAGCTTTGGCGGCTGTTTTCAAAACTTTGGGCATAAAATATCGCATAAAAAATCATCAAGTTATTTTGTCTAAATAAAATATGAAGTATTTCCGGTTATTGATGGTAATTTTATGGGGACAAACTTTGTTGGCACAAACGAGCCGGCATTTGCCGCTACATCTTGATTACAAACAAAAACAAGCCACTTGGGTTTTACACCAATTGGAACAACAATTTCAGGTCAAATTTTCCTACCCGACCGATTTATTAAAGGACAAAAGTGTAAGCTTACAAGGCGATTATGATTCGTTAGATGCCGTTTTGTTGGACTTGTCTTTAATGTTAAATATTGAATTTCAAAAGATTGATAAGCGATATATTTATGTGGTTCCAAGCAAATCAAATTTGCTCAAAGAAGTATTGGTAACGGGTTATTTGGGAAACGGTATTACCAAATCGGATAAGGGCTCGTTTGAGATAAATTCGAAAAAATGGCAATTGTTGCCCGGTCTGACAGAACCGGATATTCTGGAAGGGATTCAGATTTTGCCCGGTGTGGTTAGTTTGGACGAAACGGCTACGCAATTTTCGGTTAGAGGCGGCACTGCGGATCAAAACAGGATTCTTTGGGACGGCATTAATATCTATCATGGCGGACATTTGTTCGGTTTGGTTTCGGTGTTTAATCCGAATATACCGCATCGCATCACCTTTATTGACAAAGGCACACCGGTTGTTTACGGGGAACGCGTGTCAAGTGTTATCGACATTAAAACTTCCGGTAAAATTGCGGATAAACCACAAATGGAAGTAGGGCTGAACGGTATTTCAGCTGACGGGCTTATAAAATTTCCGATAATTAAAGATAAGTTGGATTTTCAAGCTTCGTTTAGACGGTCTTACGAAGATATTTTTGAGACGAAAACATTTAGATTATACGAGGATAAAGCATTTCAAAATACAAAGGTGCGGAACGAATTTTTTATGTTCAGAGATTATAATTTTAAAATCAATTATAAACTCAACAAGCGCAATAATTTGCATCTGAGTATGATTCATATCGATAATGATTTGACCCATACTTATCGTCAAGAAAACACCACTTTAAATGATTTTTTAGATACTGAGAATCAAGGTTTTAGTGTGGATTTAAAAACCGGTTTCAAGCAAGCTTTTTGGCATAATTCGGTTAGTTTTTCCGGTTATCGTTTGGATTATGTGTCCAAAACGACCCCCGATGCAGGAAACACGTCTGTTTTTACTAAAAATAACCGGATTAAAGATGTCAATTTTTTAACAGATTTTAAGTGGAAAACCAGCCGGAATCAATCTTGGACTTTTGGTTATCAACTGGCTTTCAAATCGGTTAATTTTTTGTTTAAAGAACGCCATAACAGTGAGGTGTTTAATCTGGATAATGATGACAGAACGCTATATACCAACGGCTTGTTTACGGCTTTTCATCGCAAAAATTATCATCATTGGGATATTTATGCCGGATTGCGGGCAAACTATTATTTGCCGGTGCAGCGATTTAAGTTGGAACCGCGCCTGATTATCAATAGAAAACTCAACAAGCATTGGACTTTGCAATTTACAGGTGAAATCAAGCATCAAGTCATTTCGCAAATTAATGAAAGTGTTTTAACCGATTTGGGTTTGGAACGAAAGATTTGGCGATTGGTTGATTTCGATAAATTTCCGGTTATTTCCGGTAATCAATTGACAATCGGTGCTGTTTTTCAAAAGCGCAATTGGTTAATCGATATGAATATTTATCACAAACAAACCGATGGTATTTCGACCCTGTCTTTGGGTTTTCTCAATCCTGTTGACAATAGTTTTCATACGGGTATTCGCCAAGCATATGGGGCGGATATATTCGTTAGAAAAAAAATCAATTCATCTCTAAAAACTTGGTTGAGTTACAGTTATATGGATGTCAGCGAACGATATGACGGGTTGAATGGCGGTCATCCTTTTCCGGCGCATACCGGTGCCGGACACATTTTATCGATTGCAGCAAGTTATTTTTATAAAAATTTTGAATGGGCGGCAGCTTGGAAAATTCATTCCGGAAAAGCTTATACCGAATTGGAAACGGAAAATTATTCCGGGCAAACTTTTACTTATTTTGAGTCAATTAATTCCGATCGCCTACCGGTTTATCATCGTTTGGATATTTCGGCTGTTTATAAATTTAAACCATCCAAACACCTTAAAGGAAAAATCGGCTTGTCTGTGAAAAATGTGTATAACCGCAAGAGTTTAATCCATATTGAATATTTAGGCAATAACCAACCCAATGATCAAGTGCGGGTAAGAAAATATTATGCCATTGGATTGATACCGAACTTTGTTTTTCGTTTAAAATGGTAGAATTTTTTGTCTTATTGTCGGCGTGTTTTGGGTAATAAAAAAGCTAAACAACATATTTTCAGTTATTTAGCTTTTATGGGTTGTGCGCACGACAGGACTTGAACCTGCACGGCCTAAACGGCCACCAGCCCCTCAAGCTGGCGTGTCTACCAATTCCACCACGTGCGCATAGTGTCATATCAAGCATATTCTTGTCATACCAAGAACTCGTTCTTTTTGCCGATAACTTCATTAAAAAATTTAAACATAGCTAGGGCTATGCTGAAATTTTTATGCTTTGTTCTCAACAAAAATAACTTCGTCTTATATGTCATAACATACTTGATATGACACTAGAAACAAAAAAAGTTAAGCAATCTGCCTAACTTTTAGTTGGTTGTGACCTGGCTGAGGCTCGAACTCAGGACCCTCTCCTTAAAAGGGAGATGCTCTACCTACTGAGCTACCAGGTCTGGAAAATCATAAATGTCAAAAAAAGTGACCTGGCTGAGGCTCGAACTCAGGACCCTCTCCTTAAAAGGGAGATGCTCTACCTACTGAGCTACCAGGTCTTTTTCTTGTTAGGCGTGCAAATATATAAACATTTTTAATTTTTGCAAAATAAAAACCGCTTTTTTTTGCGAATTTTCTAATTGCTTGATTTACATCATTCCCAGCATTAATTTAGCTTCATCACTTAGAAAATCTTTACTCCAAGGAGGGTCAAAAGTAAGCTCTACATCGACATCTTTAACGCCATGTGTGGCTTTTACCCGTGTTTTGACTTCTTCCGGAAGCGAGTCGGCGACCGGACAATTGGGGGCAGTCAGGGTCATTAAGATTTTGACATTATTGTCATCGTCGATGTCAATATCATAAACGAGTCCTAAATTGTAAATATCAACCGGTATTTCGGGGTCATATACCATTTTGAGTTGTTGTACAATGGCATCTTCTAAGATTTTTTTGGGAATTTTATTGTCACTCATTTAATTATATGTTTTTATCAATACTGAATATTAATTACTAATTATCTGATTAAATTGAATATCGAACACCGAACAAGGAACGACGATTTTAGAATTCCTATTATAATTTCTAAAATCTTACATCTAAAATCGTTAATCGATATTCAAAATATTAGGTACATGTTTTTATAGAAATTGTCGTGCTAACTCATTAATCCGTTTCATAATGGCTTCCAAACCTATTTTGCGGGTAGGCGATAGGTGGTTGGGCAAATCTATTTGATAGACCAAATTAAAATCATATTCGGCGATATCCTTTGCCGGTTGTCCGTTGAGTAAATTCAACAACATACTAATGACGCCTTTGCCTAAAATAGCTTCGCTATCGCCCTTAAAATAGAGTTTACCGTCTTTTTCTTCAACAGTCAACCAAGAGGCCGATTGACAACCTTCCACTTTGGTTTCCGCATTTTTCTTCTCTTCCGGAATCAGAGGTAAGTCTGCTCCCAAGTCCATGATGTAATTGTATTTATCATTCCATTCGGGCAGCATTTCAAAATCTGCCAACAGGTCTTTTTCTTTTTCTTTGATGGTTTTCATTTTCTTTAATGATTTGGTTATTTATTTGATTTGATTGTCATTTCGACCCCGACGAAAGTCGGGGGAGAAATCTTTATACAAATTTTTGAAATTATACAATGATTTGAGATTTCTCGTCGCTTTTTCTCCTGCGTCAAAAAAGCTCTGTCGGAATGACAGTCGCACTTTCCCCTTTACCGCTTTCAATATATTATCCACATAGCTAGTCGCAC
>WFZY01000055.1 GCA_015489265.1 Flavobacteriaceae bacterium
ATTTTCATATTGCATCGGCATAATACTTTGTTTTGAAATATTTTATATTTTTCTAGTATTATTTTCATGTAGTAGCGGTATTGTTTACTCCCGACTATTGTCGGGGATACCAAATTATTTTTGGACTATTTTATTTTTAGAATTGGTATTAAATGACACGCATTACACATCCGTTTTAAACTTTTTATCATTATAAATTTTAACAAATCTATTAATTGTATTAGCAAAAATTATTCCTAAAGATTTATAACTGTAAAAAATTCATGATAATTCTTTTTAGGCATTTTGGCTATCGAATGTAATACATCTAATATCAAGACTTATAAATCTTCAATTTCATCCCCGGTTTGAGTTTGCTGTGTTTTTTCAGCCGGTTCCATTTCATAATTTCCGTTAAACTGACATTATATTTTCTTGATATGTTCCAAAGCGTATCACCGGGTTTAACCTTGTAGGTAACCCAGCGTTTTTTTATGTGGGATTGTTTAGTACTTTTATGTGATTTTTTAGATATTTTTGAGCTGTGAGCAGCTAAAGGATAACGTGAATAAATCTTTAACCTTTGCCCGATATGTAAGCGGTTTGAACGCAAGCCGTTCATGCGTTTGATTTTTCTAACAGTCGTATGAAACCGGCGGGCAATGCGTCCCAGATAATCCCCTTGCCGAACCCTATACACTATATAATTGTTAAGTTTATAAAATTTGGGCAGTGGTTTTTCTTTTTTATTCAGTTCTTTTTCAACTAAAGCATATATGAGCGCTTCGTTATTGACAAAAATACCGCTTAAATCTAAAGGCAATTTCAGGGTGTAAAATTGATTTTCTACATAAGGAATAATATCTAATTTGTATTGCGGATTTAAAAATTCGAGTTCTTTTTCATCTATTTTTAACAGCCGTGAAACTTGGTTGAATGTAATGGTATGTTTAACTACAATGGTATCTGTGGCGATATAATGAAAATGGGGTTGGGTCGAAACGATGCCGTAATCTTTGGCATATTCGCCCAAAAACAAAGTCGCTTGAAATAAGGGGACATAACCGGCGGTTTCGCGTGGTAAATACGGTCGAATATTCCAATAATTGGTATAACCGCCCGATCGCCGTATGGCTTTGGTTACATTACCGGCGCCTGAATTGTATGCCGCCAAGACCAAATTCCAATCGTGAAAAACTTGATACAAGTCTTGCATGTGCTTGCAGGCAGCTTCCGTTTCTTGAATCGGGTCAAAGCGTTCATCGACGTAGGAATTGATTTCCAATCCATAAACTTTTCCTGTGGAATACATAAATTGCCACAAGCCGCCGGCACCGGCACGTGATACAGCTCTCGGATTAAGCGCCGACTCAACTATGGCTAAGTATTTCATTTCCAACGGGATATTGTACTTAGCCAATTTTTCTTCAAAAATCGGGAAGTAATATTCTGCCATACCAAACAGGCGTCCCAAACTTTTTTTTCGATGTTTTAAAAATGCTTTGATGGTTCTAACCAATGCCGGATGATAGACAATATCCAATTGCGTTTTTTGATTGAGCAATTCTAATTGTTTTTTTAAAACAACTGTGTCCAGTTTGACATCGTTGGTTACCAAACTGTCCATATCCATTTTCAGATGATTGATACTGTCAAACAAAGCCGGTTGATACAATTCTTTAAACCACAAACTGTCCATCCGTTTGACTTTGGGCAAGTCTTTTAAGATGACATTGTCAATTGTCAGTCCGGTTGTATCGACATATATTCGTTGATTTTGATTTGTGTCAGATGCAGTTAGTTTTCCGGATTCCTTAATGCTTTGATTTTGTGTATGATGTGGTTTATTGTCAAGCCATAAGGTATCGGATTTGACCGGTTTGTTTAGCTCGTTTTTTTCTTGTGCCCATGATGCAAGCGAGCTGACTATAAATAAGATTGCAATAAGTTTCTTCATAAAAAATTTTTATTCTGATAAAGCAGCGATACCGGGAAGTGTTTTACCTTCAAGCATTTCCAACAAAGCACCGCCACCGGTTGAAATATAACTGATTTTATCGGTTAAGCCCAATTTTTTAACCGCCGCCACCGAGTCGCCGCCGCCTACTAAAGAATAGGCACCTTTTTCGGAAGCTTTACCGATGGATAGTCCGATATGTTCCGTTCCTTTGGCAAATTTATCAAATTCAAAGACACCGGCAGGTCCGTTCCAAATAATGGTTTTAGAATTTTGCAGGACTTCATCAATTAAATCACGGGTCTTGGGTCCGATATCTAATCCTTGCCAATGATCGGGTATGTTATCGGCGTCGACTATTTTAGTGTTTGCATCATTTGAAAACCGGTCGGCTACAACCAAATCAACCGGCAAAATGATATGAACATTTTTTTCTTTGGCTTCTTTTAAAATTCTTTTGGCTAAATCAATTTTATCATCTTCAACGATAGAATCCCCAATATTATTGCCAAGGGCTTTTAAAAACGTAAAAGCCATGCCGCCTACAATAATCAGGTTATCTACTTTGTTTAACAGATTTTCAATCACGCCTATTTTACTCGAGACTTTGGCACCGCCAATGATAGCGGTAACCGGTTTTTGACCTTCGTCAAGGGCTTTGCGGATACTATGGATTTCTTTTTCCAAAAGTTTACCCGGCGCTTTGTGATCTTTGTCAAAAAAACGGGCGATTACTGCTGTAGAAGCATGTGCACGATGTGCCGTACCGAAAGCATCATTGATATAATAGTCGGCACCCAAGTCAGCTAAAGCTTTGGCAAAGTTTTCATCGCCTTTTTTTTCTTCAGGATAAAAACGTAAATTTTCGAGTAATAATACTTGTCCGGGTTTTAGTTCTTTAACAGCTTTTTGGACTTTGTCGCCTATGCTGTCATCGATAAAGATAACTTTACGACCTAATACTTTTTCTAATTCGGGAACGATATGGCGCAAGGAAAATTTATCATCTTTTCCTTTTGGACGTCCCAAATGCGACATTAAAATTACGCTGCCACCGTCATTTAATATTTTTTCAATAGTAGGTTTGGCGGCTAAGATGCGCGTGTTGTCGGTTACTTGAAATTCATCATTTAAAGGCACATTAAAATCAACGCGAATTAAGCCCTTTTTATTTTTAAAATTTATATCGTTTAAGCTTTTCATAAGTTTGGTTTTTTATAGCTGTAATCTTTCAAAACAAAATTACGGCAAATTTTCCGGTTTAAAAAACAAAGTCCGCTGTAAATACAACGGACCTTGTTTAAAAAAATATAAAATTATTATTGGTAAAGACGCGCTCTGTTATCTTCAATGTCGGCTTTATCTTTAAGTGCTTTTTCTACATCTCTACTGATACCGACTATACGTTGCTTACGAAGTTTTTCTACGTAAGGCACATAATTTTTTATATCAGAAGCTTTGGAAATTTTGATAGTTTTAACCACATAAACCGCTCTGTTGCCATCTATGGGTTTGGAAACTTTTCCGGGTTCTAAAGCAAAAGCTTTGGCAACAACTACCGGTTCTCTACCAAAGCCCGGAATCATAGGATTGTTAAGTGTGACACCGGTTGCAACGCCCACTTTAGCATTGGCATTTTTTGCCATTTCTTCCAAAGTGTTACCTTTAAATTTGGCTTTTATTAATTCGGCTTTCTTTTCTTTAATTAATTTCGGCTTAACTAGAACAGAAGCTTCTTCCGGTGTCATGATGCCTTCTTCTCTGATACCGGAAACATAGGCAATAATATGTCCTTTTTCGGTGTCAAATTTGGCAACATCGCCGATTTTGCGGTCGCTTTTGTATAACCAACGCACCACATCTCTGTTTTGTCCGATGCCGGGTAAGCGGTCTTCAAAGCGACCGATTTTTCTAACCGGTTTGGCTTCAAAGCCCTTTTCTTTGGCTAATGCCTTAAAGTCTTTGGCATCTAAAGCTTCGCTGGCAAACTGTGCTGCTTTGGCAAAGGTTTCATTCTCTGTTTCTTGACTGGGTTCTACATTTCTAATGATGGAAACCATTTTGACGGCTTTTTCGGGTTGGGTTAAGTCATTAATTTTAATAATGTGAAATCCGAAAGGTGTTTCAACCAATCCGATTTGTCCTTTTTTGCCATTAAAAATGAAGTCGTTAAACTGCGGTACCATTCTTCCATAAGTAAACCAGCCCAAATCACCACCTTTGGTTTTGGTAGGTCCGTCAGATAATTTTTTGGCGTATTCGGCAAATTTATCAGGGTTTCTTTTAACCACTTTTAAGATACTGTCCGCTTTTTTCTTAGCGGTTTCTTTGTCGCGGGTGATAGCCGGATTGGCGCCTCTTGCTCCTTTGTAAGCAATTAAAATATGAGCCGCTTTGGCTGAATCCGGAATCATTTTGGTGTCTGTAACTTTTGACAAATAAACTTGATTTTTTATTTCGTAAGGCCCAAACACATCTCCTTTGTTGAGTTTGATAAGCGTATCGGCATATTTTTTAGGCAATTGATTTTTAAAGAAATACCGGGCTTGTTGTTTAACATCCGAATATTTGTTAGCAAATGCTTCGGCATCATCGGCGTTTTTAAAACCTTTTTCTATTTTTTTATGATCCGGCGCTTCCTTGTCATAGACTTCCTTATCATTGATGAGTGCTTTTAGCTCGTCCATGATTTTTTGTTTGTCTTTGGCTGACGGTTCCAATGGAATAAAGACATATTCAATATCACGACTTTCATCTACCTTAAATTCGTCTTTATGTTTATTGATATATGCTTGAATATCAGCTTTGGTTACTTTGACCAATGAATCCGGAATTGTTCTATAAGGTACGGCAGCATATTTAAAATCGACGGCATCATTTTCATAATGATACAGCCATTCACCTTCTTTTAAAGTCGGATTAATAGCTGCTTTGAGCAAATCCAAATATATTTTTTTCTTTTCCGATTCTATCAATGAGTTTTCAAAATTTTTCCATTGGGCAAATAACTCCGGATTGGATTTTTTATTCTGATAGACTTGGTCGATGTAATCAGACAAACGATTTTCGTCAAAAACACCTTGTTGATTGGTAAATGCCTGTTTGATAGTAGGGTTGTTGATGATTAAATCTCTCAAACGGTCTTGCCCCACTTTGATACCCAACTTATCATATTGATTGTTTAAAACGGCTTCGTTAACCATTTGATCCCAAACCGCTTTGACAGCTTGCATTTGAGACATATTACGGTTTTGTTTTTGTACCAATGCCACTCTTTTTTGAAAATCGGTACGGGCTATTTTGCGCCCATCTACTTCTCCAATCACATTTAGATTTCCTTTTCCAAGAGAGGATGAGTTTTTAATCAAACCTTGAATTACAAAAGCAAACAATGCTAAAGCTATAATGCCGATTAAAACACCCGATTTCTTTTGAATTTCTCCTAATATTGCCATTTTTTACAAATTTATTTTTAATAATTTTACATTAGTTTGCGAAAGTACGAACTATTATGAAAAAAAGAAAATTTTTAAAGAATTTTTTTCTCGGGTAGATTCAACAGGTAAATACAACTTTAGGCTTAACAAATCTTAATTTTGCATAAAATCCGGTCACTTTGATACATTCCGTCCCGATTTTCGTCTGTATGGAACACTTAGCGACCAACTTTTTTTTCTCATTTCCTCAAATTATGAGCAGTGCTGTTGTTTGAATCAATAAATATTCTTTAAAGTGAATAGTTACATTGAAGCAGAACAAAATCCTCAATTCCTCAATAATAAATGCTAAATTTGCAATAGAAAAAAAGAAATCATGCGAATAGACATCATCAGTGCCGTGCCGCAACTTTTAGAGAGTTTTTTAAACTATAGCATTGTCCAACGTGCAAGAGATAAGAGAGTTGTTGAGATATTTATACATGACATTCACGATTACGGCAAAGGAAAATACAAACAGATTGACGATTATCAATACGGTGGCGGCGCCGGTATGGTGATGATGGTAGAGCCGCTGGACAAGTTGATTTCAAAATTAAAATCGGAACGGGATTATGATGACATTATTTTTATGACGCCTGATGCACCGGTTTTAAAGCAAGCTTTGGTTAATGAGCTATCTTTAAAAAATAATTTAATGATTTTGGCGGGACATTACAAAGGCGTGGACCAACGTCTTCGCGATTTGCATATCACACGAGAAATATCCATAGGCGATTATGTGTTATCCGGTGGCGAATTGCCGGCTGCCGTGTTAGCTGATGCCGTTATCCGACTGATCCCGGGCGCTATGTCCGATGAAACTTCGGCACTAACCGATTCCTTTCAAAATGATTTGTTGGCACCACCGGTTTATACGCGACCACTAGAATATAAAGGGATGAAAGTGCCGGAAGTTTTGCTGTCTGGTAATCATCAAAAAATAGCCGAATGGCGCGATCTACAAGCGGAAGAAATTACGCGTAAAATCCGCCCTGATTTATTAGATAATTCATCATTGCAAAATAAAGGTTGAACCAATGCTAATAATATTGGCATGAAATTGATTGCTGCGTTGGTAATAATGGTAATTCAAACTCAATTTTTTTAGTCCGAATATGCCGAAAATTTTGGTGTCTAAGAACACATCGGAATATTTGATGCCAAATCCGAATTGATTAGCCGAAAAGGGTGATAAATCGTAATCGGATGTGTAATATTTGAAGGTGGACAAAGCCGTTTCATAAGGATAAAAATATTTGGCTGCCGTTTGATTGTAATATCTGTATGACGGATATAAAGTGAATTTGTCTGATATTTTGATGGGCAATTCCAAGTTGACGGTATGCGATTGAATATTCCAATCATCGTAATAATAACGGTAGTAGCTGCGTAAAACCAAGTATTCGTTTATATAGTAATTTACCCGAATACCAACCGGGGTTTTCAAACGGGAATGCGGTAAGCGTTCAATATCATCAGCCAATTGAAAGACACCATTATTTTTTTTCGGGTCGGTATAATAGGGGATATCGGATTTTTCTCCGATATAATAATTGGGACGGTCTTTAAAATAAACGCGTTGCATAGGACTGGATAACCAACCTTTTTGCAAAATAACATCGCCAAAAATTGAAATTTGTAAGTTTTTTGATAAAATTTGTGAGAATGAGATGCCTGCCGAATAAGAATTACGGGTATTA
>WFZY01000056.1 GCA_015489265.1 Flavobacteriaceae bacterium
AACTCTCACAAGCTTCACGCTTTTTATTATTAACCGGTTTCATAGCTTTACACCTGATATTTATGGGTGGGGCGTCTTGGTTGCAACCCCAAACTTGGCATGGCAGTATGCCCCCGATTACGCTTATTAGTTTTGTGTTAGTGGTTTATGCTGGAGCAAAGTCTATTAGGTAAAAATTCATCAATAACCTAAAAAATATTCCTAGCTGGTGCGCGATTATATTGCATTCCACACCTCTAATTCCAAATCTAATTCAAACACATTGGTCTTAAAACAAAATCCGGTACTGCATTACTGGTAAAAATCCGGTTTGGTAGGTGTATTCTATATCATTTTTGGTTTTATTATAACGTTGTGAAAAGATGTTTTTACGATTAAACAAATTTCGTAAATCCAATTGCCATTCTTGGGTAATATGCTTGCCGCTGAGTTTGTATGATATTTTTAAATCCGTTCTAAAATAATCCGGCAACTTTTTGGCAAATGTTTGTGATTGGTCATAAACAGCTTCACCGGCTATGATAGATGCTTGCTTATCGATAGGTGTATAACGTCTGCCTCCGGAATAATTCAGATTAATATCAAAATGCAAAGCACTTCTTGACGAAAATCGAAATTCTTTCCCGGTCAATAAACTGCTCATAAAGTCACCATTCCAAGTGGTATTGCGCCATTTGCCGTCGTAGGCTTTATAAAGTGACTTGTAAATACTACCGGTGAGCAGAAAATAAAAGCCTTTATCCAATGATTTTTCTAAAGTTACATCTATACCATAGTTTTTACCTTTACCATCGTTGTAAAGTCGTCCGAAAAATAATTGCGTACCACCGGCATCGGTATAGCCCGAGTTGATGATCGAATAAGTGGTATCGTGCGTATGATAAACCGGTACATCAAACAGGTATTGATAATAAACTTCTGTTTTTAATTTCAATTTGTGGGCTATTTGTGTTTGAATACCGGCTATAATATGATGCGAACGCGTAGCTTTTAAATTGAGATTGGCATATTCAAAGCCATTGGTGCCGGTTTTATGTTTAGAGTAATATGCAAGCAATGAGTGAATATTACTGTGCAGTCCGTATGCAAATGTCAGTTTGGTTTTACCGGTCAATTTATATTTTAATCCGAAACGTGGCTCCAAAATCGCTTGCTTGTTAACATTAAAATATTGCAATCGTACACCGGTGTTGATACTGAACCTATCGGAAAAACGGTGTTTCCAGTTGGCATAACTACCCCAAAGTACGGCATCGTTATTAACCGTATTTTCGTAATCGATACTTTGGGTTTTGGTTACCATCAGCATATCCAAATTGATAAATTTTGCTTCACTACCCACGGAAAATAAATTTTTGGCACTTTTCTTATATTTAAACTCGGTTTTTATGCCGGTATATCCGGTGATGATTTTGTCATGATACAGATTGTCGTATTGATTGGTATTAATATTTAAAGTGTCAAAGGTTACGCGTTGGTCTAGTTTGCTAAACGAAACAGCTGAAAATATACTTGCCTTTTTATTAAAAAAATATTTATGATTAACACCTGAAATAAACGTTACATTATAAGTGCGTAAATCGGAATTGCTATAATCTAAATATAAATTATCGCCGCCTTCCGGAGAAGTTTGAAAATGAATTTTGCTTTGTCCTGCAATAGCCCAAACTCTAAAGGTTCCTGCTTTATGTGTCGGCATATTGACTAAAAATGAGCCATCTTGGTATTTGGGAACCGCCGTTCCTGTACCTAAATCTATCCCCATTTTATCAAACAGTTCCAAAGTTGAATAACGGTAATTGACCATAAACGACGATTTGTTTTTACGACTAATAGGACCTTCGGCACCCAATTCGGCTCCGGCAAATCCCATTTGACCGACATATTCATATTTGTCTTTGTTACCCGTTCTGAATTGCAAATCGAAAGCGGCAGATGTTGTATTGCCAAAATTGGCAGGAAAAGCACCCGCTAAAAAATCGGATTTACCTAAAGTATTGGTATTAATCATACTCACCGGACCACCAGATGAACCGGCTGCGGAATAATGATTGGGGTTAGGAATACCAATGCCTTCCATCATCCACAACAATGAATTGGGATTATTGCCTCGCACTACGATGCTGTTTTGACTGTCGTTGTTAGAAGCCACACCGGCATAGTTCATCGCCATGCGCGACACATCGTTTAACGAACCGGCATACATATTGATTTGCTTGGCATCAAGTTGGTAATTGGAAGCAACCGCAAAAGCTGTGCGTTCATTTTTCTTTTTAACTTTGATGACGACATCTTTGATCTTATTGACTTGCTCGGTCATATAAAAATTGATAATCAACTCTTTACCGGCATCTAATTCAACATTTTCTCTGATTTGCGTATTATATCCCACATATCGCACTTCAATTCGGATCTTACCAATCGGAACTTTAGAGATGATATACTCACCGTTAAAATCAGTAGTAGTGCCAAATTTTTTACCGTTGGCAATAATTTGTATCTCAGCACCCGGCAAAGGAAATTCCGATGCCATATCAACCACTGTACCTTTGACATTTTGTGTAATTTGTGCCTGTAGTGGTAACCATAATCCTATTACCAATAAAACAAATATGTTTTTAAATAATTTCATGTGTTTATTTTTATATGATGATTTCAAACCAATTTTTTTGATTTTATAAGGTAAAGATACCGGACTTGGTCTGTATTTTTCAAATAATTGTGATGAATTGACAAATTAAATACACCAATTGTCAAATATTGGGATAAACGGGAATATTTTGGGATATTTGGGATTATATGACAGAATCACCGGTTTAATATTTACCATACGCTTCAATAATTTGTTGCGGAAAACTTCTGGAAACAGGGATGGTAAATGGTAAATGGGTCATATGAAAAGTATAATTTCTGGCGTTACCCGATACTTTTTCAATGTTTTCTAAGTTAACCATATAAGATTTATGGCAACGCTTAACTTCCGAAAAAATTTCAAAATTCTTTTCGAGTTTTTTTAGTGAAGTTCGTATAAGGTTATTTACAACCTGCTTATTATCAACATAATATATATTGCAATAATTACCTTCGGCTTTGATGCACAGTAATTGATTGCTAAGAATCTCAAAGCTTTCATTTTGATTTTCAGAAATAAAGAGTAACTTATTTGGAACTATTTTCGGTTTTGCATCTATTTGGCTGGATAAATGTTCGGCCAATTTGCAACTTCTATGATTTAGATAATGTTCAGACGCCAATACAACAATGATAAGTGTCACGATGCCAATGGAAAATGTATAAAGGAAGAATTTAGATAGAGAAATATCTACTAAAATATACTGTGCAAAATAGCCGGTGTATAACCAATTTAGTACGGCAATAACTACTATTTCCATAGATGTCATCAATAGCATTTTACCGATAGTCCAAGTATCAGGATTGAAAAATTTAGGAAAAAGCGAAAAAACCACAAAATAATTAACAAGTAAAACAAAAAGTGTAATAAATAAATAGCCCAATAAAAATACCGGCAAATTATATGTGATTCGGTCAATGCCAAAAGGCTGAAAAACCAAAAGGAATATATAGATAAAGGTAGCCACTATAATCGAAAACCAAAAACGTTCCTTTGGCTTTTCAATCTGTGGAAATGGCGTGTGTAGTATCTTTAAACTCATATCAGAAATAGTATTGTGACAAAAATATATAATTTTATAATTCAATCTATTAAATATTTTGCATGAGATAGCGTGGTGTTAAAATTTCAATAAAATAATCTTCAATTTTGAAAAATATGCTTACTTTTAGCCATCAAATATTAAAACTTTAAAAAGATGAATAGAATTTTCTTACTTATTGCATTGTTTATCAGTAGCTTAAATTTATCTGCCCAAATCAATGATCAGAAAACTTTTACCAATACTAAAAATAGTAAATATGTTTTTACCACTATTAAGCATTTGGATGCCACACCGGTTGAGAATCAAAACCGTACCGGAACTTGCTGGAGTTTTTCGGGTTTGTCATTTTTAGAATCCGAATTGTTACGCAAGGGTAAAGAACCTTACAATTTATCTGAAATGTGGATTGCACGTAATGCTTATTTGGGAAAAGCCAGAAACTATTTGTTAATGGATGGGCATTCCAATTTTGATGAAGGGGGCGAATTTCACGACATTCCTTGGGTTATCAGACATTACGGTATCGTACCCGAATACGCCTATCCGGGCAAAGCATACGGTGGTAAAAAACACAATCATGCCGAATTGCAAGCTGTATTATCCGGTATGGTTAATGCATTGAAAAACAAACCGCAAAACCACAAATTGACCAAATCGTGGAAAAAAGCTTTGACTGATGTAGTAGATGCTTATTTGGGACAAGTGCCGGACAACACGGAAGATTTTACGTTTAAAGCAGATGGCAAAACCTACACACCCAAATCTTTTGCCAAACACTTGGGCTTGAATATGGACGATTATGTCGAGCTAACCTCATTTACACATCACCCTTACTATAAAGCATTCGCATTGGAAATTCCTGACAATTGGCAAATGCATGCCACTTACAATATTCCTCTGGATGAATTGATGAAAGTTGCCAACGATGCTATTATGAAAGGTTACACATTTGCTTGGGGTGCCGATGTGTCCGAAAAGGGATTTTCGCATCGTAAGGGCTTAGCGATTTTGCCGGTAGATGAACGAACGGTACAAGACCGTAAAAGCAAAGATTTGTTTTTTGATGACAATGGCGAAAAAGTCCCTAATGCGTTTTACCAACCTGTTAAAGAAAAATGGTTTAGCCCCCAAGAACGGCAAGAGGCCTTTGAAGACGGTGAAACTACCGATGATCACGGCATGCATATAGTCGGAATTGTCAAAGATCAGAATGGTACTAAATATTTTGTAGTTAAAAATTCTTGGGGTACCAAATACAATGATTTGAACGGTTATTTCTTGGCGTCTTACCCATATTTTAGAGCTAAAACCATAGATATTTTTGTGCATAAAGATGCGTTACCTAAAGATTTGAAAAAGAAACTGGGGATTAAGTAAAAGAAATACTAATTAGCTTAGTATGAAGTATTTAGATATTGACAAATTTGCCAGTGTCATCAATTGTATGGACGGGCGGACACAATTGCCGGTTTTGGAATGGATTATTGAACATTATGACATTGACTATCCTGATATGATAACCGAAGCCGGTCCTATCAAAATATTGGCTGAAAACAAAAATACCGCGTTGGTTGAAGCCATAAAACACCGGCTTAATATTTCTGTCAACAAACACCACTCTAAACACATATTTATTGTAGCACACTACGATTGTGCCGGAAATCCCGAGAAAAAAAACGTACAACTTAAACAATTGAAAAAAGCCATTAAACGTGTCAAAAAAATGAATTTTAATGTAGATGAAATAGTTGGCTTATGGGTTGGGAAAAATTGGAAGGTCAAAAAGGTATTTTGATGCCATAAAAAAATCCCCTGTTACTTTGGCAGGGGATTTTTTTAAAGATATGCTTTATTTCTCATCTTGATTCTTTTCCATATCGGCATTGTTAATCTTATTAGCGGCAACTAAGGATACTACCATATCATTTAGCATTTCACTGGCAGCATTCGGATTATTTGGCAATAAAATCAAATTAGATTTGGTATCTTGTCCGATAGCTTGAAGCGTATCGTAATGTTGGGTAATTACTATCAACGCCGATGCTTCTTGCGGATTGATACCGGCACGATTTAAGACATCAACCGATTCTTCCAAACCACGGGCAATCTCACGACGTTGGTCGGCAATACCTTTACCTTGCAAACGTTTACTTTCAGCTTCCGCTTTGGCACGTTCTACAATTAGTATACGTTGGGCATCCCCTTCGTATTGTGCCGCAACTTTTTCGCGTTCGGCAGCATTGATACGGTTCATAGCGGCTTTTACCTGTGCATCCGGATCAATATCCGTTACCAAAGTTTTGATAATATTGTAACCGTATTCCATCATGGCATCATTTAATTCGCTTTTAATGGCAACTGCTATATCGTCTTTGCGTTCAAAAACATCGTCCAAACGCATTTTAGGAACTTCTGCCCGTACCACATCAAAAATATAAGAGGTGATTTGCGCTGCCGGGTCTTCCAATTTATAATACGCATCTTTGACACGGTCTTTGGGTATTTGAAACTGTGTCGAAACTTTCAAATGTACAAAAACATCATCTTTGGTTTTGGTTTCTACTATCACGTCCAACTGTTGAATCCGCAAATTGATAGGGCGCGATTTGGTATCAATCATAGGAATTTTAAAATTCAATCCGGCATAACGAACCGAATGGAATTTTCCCAATCGCTCAATAACCATAGCCGTCTGTTGTTTAACAATAAATAAGCCGCTGGCTAAAAGAATGATAGCTAAAAAAATAATAATAGGTGTGGCAATCATAAGTTAAGTTTTTAAAGATTAGTTGTTAAAAATACGAATAATTAGCAATATTGTTACAGTAATTAGTCAGATTTTTTATAAAACCGAATATTTATTATAAAAAAACCGGCTAAGCATGAGTTTAGACAGATTTTTATTGAATAATTTTTTTATTTATCAACGGTTGGTATGTGAGGCATTAGCCATTTTGAAACACTTAATTTTTCATTTTACTATACCATTTGTTTATATTCATAATCTCTCTTTTAACAACCACTCGCCCAACGCCTTATATACATTGTTAGTCTTTTGTGCTTTTTATTCGTCATTTTTTTCAAGGTAAATATCATCACTTAACTTTTTCAATGCTTTTAAACTATCTTTCTTATTCAGAACATTCAATTGATATTCAGCAATATCATTAAGTTGCTTAAATCTTTCATTTTTAGGAATACCTTTTCGTATCATTTCAGCATTCATACTTTCAATGTTTGAAAGAATAGCAAGTTCATTTATGCTTGCAATATCTCTAATATTCACTCCTTTTTTGGCAAGTTTAGGATTTGCTTCTCGCCAATCTTTTGCCGTGCATTTAAAAAGAGCTACATTTAATAAATCTGCTTCTTCTGCATAACTCAACCATTCAGTATTTTTTGTATAATTCTTTTTGGGTAAAATATAGTTTTTAACTGCATCAGTATGAAGATGATAATTTGCTTTACTTAATATTCGTTTTACATTCCATTCAATATTATATTGATTACTTTCTATTGCTTTAAATCTCTGATACTCTTTAATTAAGTATAATTTAAAAGTAGGACTTATAGCTGCACCAAATTCAAAAGCAATATCTCTATGAGCATAAGTTCCACCATATCTTCCGGATTTTGAAGTTATTCCAATTGCATTTGTTTTTTCAATCCACTGTTTTGGGCTTAATACAAATGTTGGTAAACCTGCTTCTGATTTAAAGTGGTCAAATTCGACCACATTAAAATTCGGGTTATATAACATTTCCCAAGTTCCAAGAAATTCAATTGTAGTTCGTGTTCTTATCCAATTTTTAATTATGTCGGCGGCTCTATTATCTCCTTTCTTTGCTTTTGCCATATCGGTTAGGCAAATAAAATCATCTTCATTAATTTTTGTTATTGATATATTACATTTTCTATTTCAAGTTTCTTTATCTTGCTCATATTTAACATTTTCCAAAGTGGTCAAATTACACCACTTTAAATATTCATTCAAAAAGTAATCAATTTTTAAAATATTAAAGATGATTTTTTGAGTATTATTTTTTGTTTTACGCATAAAGCCTAACTATAAAATATACGAAATAAAATCGGTCTTTATTTAGGATCAGAGTAATAAATCTTCAATACGGGTTTTAAACCTACATTAGCTGTTTGATTACCAAATAAAATAACCCCTTTAGGATTGTAAGCATCAGGATCTCTAAAAATATCATTAACTTTTAAGGGTATATGAACG
>WFZY01000057.1 GCA_015489265.1 Flavobacteriaceae bacterium
GGTACTAATTCATAACCGTAAAATTCGGATGTAAAGGTACCACGTCCCTGTGTCAATGAACGTAAAGTTGTAGAATACCGGTACATTTCTGCCAGTGGCACACGGGCTTTGATTTGTTGGTATTTTCCGGCGGTTTCCATACCCATAATGATAGCCCTTCTGCTTTGTAAGTCGGTCATCACACTACCCATCATTTCCTCGGGTACCTTGACGGTAACATCATGAATTGGTTCCAATAATTTGGGATTGGCATCCAAGAAAGCTTGCTTGAAAGCATTGGCACCTGCAATTTTAAACGAAATATCATTAGAATCAACCGGGTGCATTTTACCGTCATACACAATCACGCGGACATCACGTACCGGTGATTTGGTCAAAGGACCGGCTTCCATCACTTCCAAAATACCTTTTTTAATGGAAGGTAAATACCGGGCATCTATTACCCCACCGACAATAGAATTGATAAAGACCAATTTACCGCCCCAAGGCAAATCGTCTTCTTCCTTACCACGTATAGGAAAACCTTCTGGGTCAGGCATACCTTCGTAATAAGGTTCTATTTTGAGATGTACTTCACCGAATTGTCCGGCACCTCCCGATTGTTTCTTGTGTCTGTAACTGGACGTTGCAGGACGTTGGATGGTTTCACGGTACGAAATACGTGGCTTGTCAAATTCAGCCTTGATACCGTATTCTTTTTGCAAAATCCAATCGACAATAGCCAAATGTAACTCACCTTGACAAGCCAATATTTGTTGCTTCATCTCTTTGTCATACGTAACGATAACCGTCGGATCTTGACTGTGGATTTTTTTGAGGGCTTCTTGCAGTTTTTCTTCTTCATTTTTATTATTAGCCCTTACAGCCTTACGGATACGTGGTGGTGGGAATTGAATAGGTTTGAAAGTGATCTTGTGGTCGGGATGATGCAAGGTATCGCTTGTTTCGGTCGTTTTGAGTTTAATAACCGCTCCGATATCACCGGCTACCAATTTTTCAACAGGCTCACGTTGTTTACCGTTGATAATATACAATTGTCCTAGATTTTCGATTTCGCCGGTACGGCTATTCTTCAATTTATCTCCGGATTTGACTTCACCAGATTTGACTTTGAAATAAGTAATTTTACCGACATTGGTTTCATATTTAGTTTTAAATACAAACAATGAGGGGTCAGCATCAGATTTAGGTTCGATAATTTCGCCTTCCAAACTTTGTTCAGCAGGCATATCCAAAGCTGACGGCGTTACATTGTCTATAAAGCCCATCAAACGGCCACTACCCATATCATTTAATGCGGAAACAACAAAGACAGGAAACAATTCGAGATTAAGCATACCCTTTTTGATACCTTTTTTCATTTCGTCTTCGTTGAGTGTGCCTTTTTCAAAATACAATTCCATCAATTCTTCATCGTTTTCTGCGGCTTTTTCTACCAATTCATTGTGAAGTGCTTCCGCTGTTTCTTTAAGTTCATCGGGAATGTCATGTTTTTCAGGTTTACCACCTTCCGGTCCGAATACATACATCTTCATTTTCAAAACATCTATAATAGCTTGACGACCATCAGGCATTACGTGTGGAAATTGGATTTTGACGACGTTTTTTCCGGCTAATTCGACAATGCTGTTAAAAGCTTCGTCATATTTAGCGCCGGGATGGTCTATCTGGTTGATCACAAAAACCGTCGGGCGGTGAAAACGTCCGATGTAATTCCAAATAATTTCCGTTCCGACTTCCGCACCGTGTTGGGCGTTGATAACCATCAAAGCCGTTTCGGAAACCCGCATGGCAGAAATGATTTCACCGATAAAATCGTCCAGTCCCGGTGTATCAATAATATTTATTTTGTAATTACGCCATTCGGTATGCAAAGGCGTGGCAAAAATAGAAGTTTGCCGTTCTTTTTCTATATCGGTAAAGTCTGAAACCGTATTTTTTCCTTCGGTCGTACCACGTCTGTTGATCAATCCGGCTTCAAATAACATGGTTTCGGCAAGCGTGGTCTTGCCGCTACCGTGGGCGCCAACAAACGCCACGTTTTTAATGTGTTTGTCATCATAAATTTTCATAGTTGTAGGGTTTTTAAAAATTGACTATAAATATAATAAAAATTCTGAAAAAAAAACTGACGGATATAAAAAAAGCCGGAGATTTACTCCGGCTGATATTAATTTGATGAAAAATTGAGATTAAAACAATTTTAAATCGTCTAAAACTTTCATGACGGATTTAACATGATTGGCAGAAATTTCCATTAATTTCATTTCTTCCGGTTCGAGTTTTAAATCGATGATTTCTTCAACACCGTTGTAACCGAGTTTAACCGGAACGCCAAGTGCAACATCGTGTTGTCCGTATTCGCCGTCGAGCATGACACAAACGGGTAAAACGCGATGTGAATTTAAAATAACAGCTTCGACCATTTCGGCAGCTGCAGCACCGGGGGCGTACCAAGCAGAAGTACCGAGCAATTTAACAATTTCGCCACCGCCTTTTTTGGTACGTTCTACCAATCTGTTGATGGTTTCGGCATCCATTAATTCGGGTAAAGGAATACCCGACACACTGGTCAAACGCGGTAACGGTACCATAGTATCGCCATGTCCACCCATTAACATAGCATTGACATCTTTAGGTGATACATTGAGTTCTTCAGCGATAAAAGCTTCAAATCTTGCGGTGTCTAATACCCCTGCCATACCAAATACTTGAGTGCGTGGTAAACCGGTTGCCAGAAATGCCGTATAAGTCATAACATCTAAAGGATTGGCTACGATGATAAATTTAGCATTCGGCGAATATTCATACGCTTTTTGCGAAACTTCTTTCATGATTTTGGCATTGATACCGATTAAATCGTCACGGCTCATACCCGGTTTTCTAGGAACACCCGATGTGATGACAACGACATCGGAATCAGCTGTTTTGGCATAGTCATCGGTATAACCTTTGACTTTAGTATCAAAGTAATTGATATGTGATGATTCCCAAATATCTAAAGCTTTGCCTTCGGCAAAATTGGGTTTGATGTCGATAAGTACGACTTCGTTGACAATATTTTTTCGTGCCGTAACTTCGGCTACTGTAGCGCCTACATTTCCGGCACCAATGATGGTTACTTTTTTATTCATAATGAGATTATTTTATAATTATTGCTTCAAATTTAAGCAAAACGACAGAAATATTTTATGATATTGTACATTATTTTTAAAATTTTAATGACAAGTGGTAAGCTGTAGGTGCATACTGTTGGTAGCAGTAAAATACCATATAATCTATTAAAGCCCGAATAGGTGAAATTATTATAGAAAAACATTCAAATCATTTTATATTATTACCGAATATCATTATATACACTGCCGTTCGCCCCGCGTTAGGGATAGTAGCGTAAGTGTCAAGTCAAATGCATTTTTACCATACCAAGCATTCGTTCTTTTTGCCGATAACTGCATTAATATCTTTAACCATAGCTACGGCTATGCTAAAATTTATTGGCTTTGTTCTCGACAAAAATAACTTCAACTTTTATGATATAATACAATTGACTTGACACTAGCCCACCGCTGTGGTGCCTGATTGTTTTACGACGGGTGGCGGCGACCGCAGGAAGCCCCCGCACCGCCGCTAAAACAACAGTGCAGCACAAGGTGGCTATAAGCGGATAGCCCGCCCGAACGCCCTTTTTGATTTCAGATTTCAGATACGGTCACTGAGTTTGTCGAGGTGCAGATTTCAGATTTATGAGAATTGTAAAATGTTTTTTGAAAAATATTCCGTATTTTTACAGCACAAAAATTGAACGCTATGGAAATAGAAAAAGATATGACTATAGAGGATTTGGTAGAGGATTATCCGTTTGCCGAAGAGTTTTTGCGGGTCAAAGGTATTAAATGTATTCGTTGTGGCGAGCCGATTTGGGGAACGATAGAGGATGCCTGCAAGGAAAAGGGCTTTTCGGATGTGGAAATTGACCAAATTATAGTGGAACTAAATCAAGAATTAGAACAAAATAAAAACCAAAATAATGAGCAAAACAATCAACATACAAGACGTATTGAAACGTCTCGGCTTAAAAGAGATTAACGAAGGGGTGACCACAGGTACACAGTGGTTTGATACCGAGGGAAAAATAAATAATTCGTATTCGCCTGTGGACGGGTCGCTGATAGCTTCTGTGAAAACAGCTACGCTTGACGATTATGAAAAAGTGATGCAAACGGCTCAAAAGGCCTTTGAAGAGTGGCGTATGACACCGGCACCCGTGCGTGCTGAAGTAGTGCGTCAAATCGGTAATGCTTTGCGCGATGCCAAAGAAGATTTGGGTGCCTTGGTAACCTATGAAATGGGTAAAATATATGTAGAAGGACTAGGCGAAGTGCAAGAAATGATAGATATTTGTGATTTTGCAGTGGGTCAAGCGCGTACGATGAACGGGTTTAACTTACAATCTGAACGCCCGATGCACCGCTTGATGGAACAATATCAACCGCTTGGTATTGTGGGTATTATCTCATCATTTAACTTCCCTGTAGCCGTATGGATGTGGAATACCGCTTTGGCTATTACCGCCGGTGATGTGGTGGTTTGGAAACCTTCGTCAAAAACACCATTGACGGCTATTGCTTCGCACAAAATCATTGAAAAAGTATTGCGCGATAACAATGTACCGGAAGGTGTGTTTAACTTGATTATCGGGCGTTCATCTGTAATGGGTGACAACTTCTTAGATGATAAACGCGTGCGTTTGATGTCGATGACCGGTTCTACGGCTGTCGGTAAACGTGTGGGTGAGCGTGTCGGTAAACGTTTGGGTAAAACCATTTTGGAATTGGGCGGTAACAATGCGGTTATCGTGACGCCCAAAGCTAACCTGAATATGGCTTTGATGTCAACGGTATTTGGTACGGTTGGAACAGCCGGACAACGTTGTACTTCGACTCGTCGCATCATCTTACACGAAGATATTTATGATGACTTTAAAAATAAAATGGTTGATGCGTACAAAAAAATTAAAGAAAAAATCGGTAATCCGTTAGATCCGGAAGTATTGGTTGGACCTTTGCACGATATTCACGCGGTTAACCAATTTAAATATGCCATAGAGCAAGTACAAAAGGAAGGCGGTAAAATGATTTTCGGTGGCGAAATACTCGAGGGACCCGGATTTGAAACCGGTACTTATGTAGTGCCTGCTATTGCCGAAGCGGAAAACCATTTTGATATTGTTCAAGAAGAAACCTTTGCACCTATTGTGTATTTGATTAAATACAGTGGCGATGTTGAAAATGCTATTGCTATTAATAACGATGTGCCGCAAGGTTTGTCATCAGCTATCTTTACACAAGATATGCAAGAAGCTGAGAAATTCTATTCGGCTATGGGTTCCGATTGTGGTATTGCCAATGTCAATGCCGGAACATCAGGTGCCGAAATTGGTGGCGCTTTTGGTGGTGAAAAAGATACCGGTGGCGGACGTGAATCCGGCTCTGATGCTTGGAAAGCTTATATGCGCCGTCAAACTACTACGGTGAATTTCAGCTCAGACTTACCTTTGGCACAAGGTATCAAATTTGATTTGGATTAGTTCCGATTAATCAAAATAAACTCAATGATTAAAGCCGGCGTTGTTGCCGGCTTTTTTATGCTTTTGACCTAGTAGGTTTTTAAAACCTTCTAGGTCTTTTAAGTATTTAATTATCAGTAAATTGTCATTTCTAACATAAGTAGAAATCTTTAATTTATAAATATAATAATGTCGCTCCTACGGCACTCAATGGATTCTTTTATTGTTCATTACAAACGTACGCCCCTATAGTGATCATGAATGAGTGGTATTAAACTTAGGGATAAAATGTTTTTTTAATTAGATAAGTTTTAATCAAATTTTTGTTTATAATTTTGCAAAAAAACACTAAACTCTCATGAAACATAAAGCTTTAATGACCATTGGATTACTGATTTTGTCCAATACTTTTATGACTATAGCATGGTACGGACATTTAAAGTTTTCGGAATGGAAATGGTTTCAAAAATTACCTTTAATCACTATTATACTGGTAAGCTGGGGCATTGCTTTATTTGAATATCTGTTTCAGGTTCCAGCCAATAGAATTGGTTTTGATGAAAACGGCGGTCCATTTTCATTAGTCCAACTCAAAGTAATTCAAGAAGTTATCACCCTTATCATTTTTTCTGTTTTTACCATTCTGGTTTTTAAAAATGAAAGTATTAAATGGAATCATATCCTTGCATTTATTTTCCTTATCTTAGCAGTCTATTTTTTGTTTAAAAAGTAATTTTAAAGAAAAAAAATAGTCTTGTTTTTAGTTTAAATTCTTAAACAATTTCATATGAAACGAATATTGGTATTATTTTTCATTATAGTCATACAAATGAACTCTTTCAGTCAGGTTAAATTCCGCTACGGAATTACTGCCGGATTGAATATTTCGACTGCTATTCTACCGGATTTAAAACTCAATACCAATATAAATGGTATCTTACAAGGCGACAATGTGGTTCAAGGTAAACCGCAACTGGCTGATTATGTCGCACTGTATAAAGCCGGTATTTTTATCAAATTAGATGGTGGCGTGGCAGCACTCAAACTGAATTTGAATTATGATAAAACCAATATTCATAAAGACTTGAATGCTAGCATTTTTACAATCAATGCTTTGGATATAAACTTGGGATATTTAGATTTCGAAATGACAGCCCATCTCAATATTTTTAAACATTTTTATATTTCTGCAGGTTATATTCCGTCCATATTGATAGAACACCAAGGTAATTTGAATATCAATGATTTTGATCAGCGTGTTTTAGGTGGTTTCGGATTCCGTTTTAGTAATGGCACCACCCTTGACTTTGATGCCGTCATAGGTTTGTCTGAAGTCATTGATGGCTCTTATATTCACAATGTCATGATACCTATAACTTTAAATATTCCATTAAACTAAACATGCAGGAAGCCATTGACATATTAAAAAAATATATCCCCGAACCGGCAGTTGATGATGTGGTGAAAATATTGTTTACTTACAAGGAATTGCATTTAAAAATCACCAAATCGCGAAGTAGTAAATTAGGAGATTATAGAAAATTATCAGCTCATAAACATCAAATTAGTATCAATTATAATCTGAATAAATATCAATTTTTGATAACTTTATTGCACGAAATTGCCCACTTTTTAACTTATAAACATTTTGGACCAAAAGTGAAACCGCACGGTAAAGAATGGAAACATACTTTTGGAAACTTATTGCATAAATTTATTCGTCCGGACATCTTTCCGGAAAATATTATTCCCGAATTAAAAATATATGCTAACAATCCTAAAGCCAGTACTGCAGGTGATGGCGATTTATACTTAAAGCTTTCACAGTATAATGAAAAAACAGATAAAAAATCTAAATATGTCTTTGAATTACACCCCGGGCAGATATTTGCATTACCCAATGGCGTGGTTTATCAATTACAAGAAAAACGTCGCACAAGATACAAATGCTTGCGATTATCTAATCAAAAAGTTTATTTGATTCATCAAAATGCCGAAGTTTACCCTATTAATTCTGATAGCTTATGAAAACGATTCTCAGTTGGAGTAGCGGCAAGGATGCTGCCTATACCCTACATCAACTCATTAAAAAAGGACAAAAACCGGATTTGTTATTGACTACTGTTAATAAAGATTTTGATCGGGTTTCCATGCACGGACTTCGCAACAATTTACTGAAAAAACAAGCTGAAGTTTTAGGTATTCCCTTGCATCAAATTCCGCTTGCCAAAGATGTCGATATGGCGACTTACAACCAAATCATGCAAGAACATTTAGAAAATTTAAAACAACAGGGCTACGGCAAAGTTTATTTTGGTGACATTTTTTTAGAAGATCTTAAAGATTATCGTATTAAACAAATGCAAAGCATACAAATGCAAACAGGTTTTCCCATTTGGGGACATGCTACCAAAGAACTGGCACATAAAATTATTCAATCCGGTATAAAAGCCATTGTAGTTAGTACCAATGCTAAAGTCTTAGACGACAGTTATGTCGGTAGAATATATAACGAAAGTTTTTTAAATAATTTACCCGAAGCTGTTGATTGGTGCGGTGAAAACGGTGAATTTCATACCTTTGTTTACGATAGCCCTGATTTTAAGCAGCCAATTAATTTCAAATTAGGAAAAAAAACTTTTAAAACTTACAAGCCATGTAGCAAAAAAGACCAAAACCACTACAACAAAAATGTTAAAAACACCGATTGGGCTACAGGTTTTTGGTATATAGATGTTCTGATGTCATAATTTTTTATAATTTTGTTTTCTTTAAAAACACAAATATCATTTTATCATGAAAATCAAATTCTTCATCATTTTGTTAATGCTAATCGGGTTCTTTATTGCTACAAGCTGTTCCCCAAAATCCAGTCAACCTTGTCCGCATGTTTATAAGATTGATCAAAGTATACCAAAAAATTTATGTTTTAATAAATAGACTTTACCGCTTTAAAGTAAAATGTCCGGTATAAATTTTTCCATCTTTTCCTTCAACTTTATACCAATAATCATCAGTAGGTAGTGGCCGATTTTTATATGTACCATCCCAAGTATCAATATTAGCTCGTATTATTGCCATTAATTTACCATACCGATTGAAGATGTAAACCTTGTCATTATCAGTTAATAATTTATTGTGAAAAACACCCCAAGTATCATTAAAGCCGTCACCATTAGGGGTAAAAAATTGTGGTACGATTAATTTATAGTTAATAGTAATATTAAAGCTACTTTCATCAAAACAACCACCACTATCAGCATAAATATAAATAGTTTGTGATTCATATATTATATCCCCCGGATATAATTGCGTTCCTTGTCCAAAAGGTTGCGTATAATAATCACCTAAATTAAGTGCAGGTAAAACATATTCATTAATAGCAGAAACATCATTTAACACATCAACCGTTGGTGTAATATTAATCGTCACAATAAAACTGCTTTCGTTGGAACATGAACCATTCGATGCGTAAATATAAATGGTTTGCGTAGATGTGATATCGTCCCCGGCATTAAGCTGCGTACCGGTGCCGCCCGAACCGGTGTAATAATTACCATTAGTCAAGGCTGGCAAAGTATAAACATCACAAACTGACACATCCGGTAAAGTATCGACTTGTGGTGTCGGGGTGACTGTTACCGTAAAACTGCTTTCGTTGGAACATGAACCGTTAGATGCGTAAATATAAATGGTTTGCGTCGTGGTGATATCATCCCCCACATTAAGTTGTGTGCCCGTACCGCCCGAGCCGGTGTAATAAGTACCGTTGGTCAATGTTGGTAAGGTGTAAACATCGCAAACTGACACATCCGGTAAAGTATCGACTTGGGGTGTCGGGGTGACCGTTACCGTAAAATTGCTTTCATTGGAACATGAACCGTTAGATGCGTAAACATAAATGGTTTGCGTAGATGTGATATCGTCCCCCGCATTAAGTTGGGTACCGGTGCCGTTCGAGCCGGTGTAATAATTACCATTAGTCAAAGCTGGCAAAGTATAAACATCACAAACTGAGACATCCGGCAAAGTATCGACTTGTGGTGTCGGGGTGACCGTTACCGTAAAACTGCTTTCATTGGAACATGAACCGTTAGACGCATAAATATAAATGGTTTGCGTAGATGTGATATCGTCCCCCGCATTAAGCTGTGTGCCCGTACCACCCGAACCGGTGTAATAAGTACCGTTGGTCAATGTTGGTAAGGTGTAAACATCACAAACTGACACATCCGGTAAAGTATCAACTTGGGGCGTGGGGGTGACCGTTACCGTAAAACTGCTTTCGTTGGAACATGAACCGTTAGACGCATAAATATAAATCGTTTGCGTCGTGGTGATATCATCCCCCACATTAAGTTGTGTGCCCGTACCGCCCGAACCGGTGTAATAAGTACCGTTGGTCAATGTTGGTAAGGTGTAAACATCGCAAACTGAGACATCCGGTAAAGTATCGACTTGGGGCGTGGGGGTGACTGTTACCGTAAAACTGTTTTCGTTGGAACATGAACCGTTAGACGCATAAATATAAATCGTTTGCGTCGTGGTGATATCATCCCCCGCATTAAGCCGTGTGCCCGTGCCGTTCGATCCGGTGTAATAAGTACCATTGGTCAATGTTGGTAAGG
>WFZY01000058.1 GCA_015489265.1 Flavobacteriaceae bacterium
ACATTATATCGGGTGTTAAAATCATCATTAGATTGATGTCTTCATTGAATCGGGTGATGTGTCCATCATAGCCCAAATCAAATTGCCAGTCGCTGGCATCCGATTTGTAACCGATTATACCATCAACCGCCGTATGATAAAAAGGATTAAAGACCACATCTTTTTGTTCCCCGCCTTGCGATGAATAATGCGACAAATTCAGCGCCGTAGTCAAGCGATCGGAAACCGGATAAGACACATAGGCATCGGCTTGCAATTGCGTATAATTACCGCCCGAAAGCGATACATAACTACCAAAAATATTTTCAATCATACTTCCCTGTCTAAAATTCGCCATACTACCCTTTTCCGGCTGAAAAGTAGAAGCCACCGGAACCGATTGAATATGATAATCCACCGGAATTTTAGCTTCGGGCGTGGCATCAATCTCAGGATTTACATCAAGTTTGTAAGCATCTTGCACTTTCGGGTCAAACGACCGCGTAACTTCAATAACTTCCGTTTTGACACTGTCTTTAACTTGCTGTGCAAGAGTTGTTAAACTACTTAAAATTAATATTAAAAAACTTATTTTTTGCATCTGTTTATTTTTTTATATGAGTTGAAAGTAGAAAGTGTAAAGTGCCAAGTGCGATTTACCTGCTTCAAAAATTATTTTACGTGTTTCAACTATTGTTACGGATTCTTTAAAAATTCTTAACTTTTTTTTACTAGCATTTATACCTTTGACTACTTTGTTCTGATTTTTATTTTTTTTGTGTCGGTGGCTTCAATACACCCCTACAAAAGTCGGTGCACTCAGCCACCTTTGATTCTGTTATGTAGGTCATTGAGTGCCCCAATTGAAATCGGGGTGTATCGAAATGACCGGAATCGGAATTAGATTTTTCACTGCGTTCGAAATGACAGGAAAACTTTTCATTTCGCACTTTCTACTTCAAACTTCGCACTTTCCACTTCGCACTTTATCGCTTTTCTCTTTTCTCTTCGCACTTTCCACTTTCTACTACTCACTTTCCACTTCGCACTTTATCGCTTTTCACTTTCCTCTTCGCACTTTCCACTTTCTACTTAATTAGCATCCGAATTTTTCTGCCCTTCTTTCTGTTTGATTTGCTGTAACAAATCCTGCGCTTCTTGCACCACATCCGGATATTGTTTAAAATTCTTAATCACACTTTCCAAAATATAAGTCGCATTAAAAGCATCGCCTTTGGCATAGGTATTCCGCGCCATTAAAACCAAGGATTTTGCCGCCCAATATTTGTATTTAGCATATTTTTTGGTCAGCTTGGCTATGGTTTTGTTAGATTTATCATATTTTTCATCTTTATTTTGAAAAAATGCCACATAATACAGTGCTTCCGCTGCCACTTTACCGCTTGCCGTCCGGCTCAATTTATCGTAATAAAAACGTGCTTTGGTTTCATCGCCGTTTTCCAACGATGCCCGCGCTATAATAATCTGAGCGTCGTGTTGCATCTGCTGACTGCTCTTCGGATTTTTCAAAACTTTTTCGGCATACGCAATGGCACTATTCGTTTGATGATTGTTGTAGTATGCTTTCATCAAATTCGATTGGGCAAATATCAAATCATCGGGCGAACTGCTCAGCTGTTCCAAACGTTCCAAATACGGCACCGCTTTTTCCCATTGATTATTTTGTAATTGAAAATCAGCCAATTGCCGAATCGCTTCCAAAGTATAATCATTTTGCGGTTGACCGGCAATATATTCATAATGTTGCGCCGCTTTACCCTTTTTGCCTTTTTTCTGATACAAACGCGCCAAATAATAATGCGCCTTCAAACTATGCAAACCGCTTGGATATTGTTGCAAATATTTTTCCAATTCACTGATAGCTGCCGGAACGCCATTAAAATATTTTTCTTCGGCTGTTGTAAATACGGCATCGTCCAACTCGGTATTGCTGACACTAATCCAAGGATATTTTTTAGCCCAAGTGCTGTATGCTTCCGCTTGACCGTTTTCAATATAAATATTTTTGATGTTTTCGACTGCCTGATGTGCCATCGGGGTATTCGGATATTTATCAACCACTTGCTTAAACTTATTGAGCGCCAAATCGTTTTTGCCTTTGTTATAAAAAATCAAACCTTGTTTGAGCAACACCACGGGCACATATTTGCTCTGCGGATAAGCCGACAGCAAACGTTCAAAAGTTGATAGGGCTTTGGTTTCATCACCGGTAACCAAATACGTGCTACCCAAATGATACAAAGCATCGGGCACCAATTTCGATTGCGGAAAACTTTGAATAAAACCGTTCAGCTCGTCTATTTTTTTAGCGTTTTTACCTACAAATCCGTAGCTGATTGCTTTTTGATAATACGCATAATCGGCATCGGCGCCTTGCATCTGCATAGCTTTGTTATACGCTTCCATAGCAGGCCAATATTGTTTTGATGCAAACCGGCTGTCCCCCAAGCGTAAATAACTGTCTTTCAACAGCTTTTTATCGGGTTTAGTCGCAATAAACTTATCAAAATACTGCGCCGCTTTGGCATAATCTTTCAATTTAAAATAGGTGTAAGCCAGATTGTAATTGACCAATTTGCCTTCCTTGGTAAACTTCAAATCGTTGGTCGCTGCAAAGTCTTCAAAACCGTTGCGTGCCGCTTCAAAATTGTGCAAACGGTAATCCGCTTCGGCTTTCCAAAATTTTGACAACTGCCGGTATTTCGGATCAAATCCGCTTTTCAAAACCTTATCAAACATCGCTTGCGCTTCCCGGTATTTACCTTCATTTATCAGTTCCAAGCCACGATAATATGCCGCTTTTTGATAAGTTTTGGTATTGGTTTGTTTATTTTTTTCTAATATTTTAAGCGCCTCTTCATAATTGTTAGACGTCAAATACGAATTGACCAACAAATCTTCCAATTCTTTACGATACACCGTCTTCGGATATTTTTTCAAATACCGCAAAATCACCTTTGAGCTGTTTTCAAACGGGTTGCCCAACTCATAGCCCAGTTTGGCATAATTATAAAACGCATCTTCCTGCATTTTTTTATCAAACGACATTTCCGAGACCTTTTTAAAGGCATTAAGCGCCTTAATTTTTTGTCCCGTCGCCAAGTAAGCATCCGCCAAATGGTAATAGGCATTTTGTGCCACGGCATCGTTTCCGCTTATGATTTTATTGAAATATTCTATTGCTTTATCATAATCACCGGACTTGTAGTAAGCATAGCCCAGTTGATAATAATCCGTGTTGTTCCAACGCCCTTTTACACCACGATACGCTTTCAAATACGGTATAGCTTCCGCATATTTACCCAAATTAAAATAACTCTCACCAATGATTTTTGCCAACTGCGATTTTTCATTCCGGCGGGCTTTGTCATAAATTTTCAGCGCCTCGTCAATCGCCTTGTCAAACTGTTGCAATTTAAAATACATATCCGCCCGGTAGTAAGGCAATTTCCGGTTAAAGTTGCTATCTTCGGCAACCATATCAAAATACTTTTTGGCTTTGGCAAAATCATCCTGTTTATATGCCGCATAGCCGTAGTAATAACGTGCCTGCTTGCCATATTGCTTTGAGTCGAGCAGTTTTTCAAACAAGCGCGATGCCTTTTTATAATCGTTTTGTTTCAAGTAAGTATAGCCCAGATAAAAGTTATATTTTTCATACTCATTGGGCGACAAACTACCCGGATCCACTTGCATAATATACGACTGCGCCTGCTTCAAATCGCCGTGAGAAAAATAGTAGTCCGCCGCATCAAAATAGACCACCGTTCGCTTCGGATGCGTCGGAAAATGCTTGGTAAAATATGCCAACAAATCGCCCGCATTATCCGCCCCCGTGCGCACCGCAATGCTCGCCAAATAAAAATACACATCACCCAATTTTTGCCGGTCGGTAATCTGATTTTTCAGTTTTTCAAACGCATATTCGGCGGCTTTATACGCCTTATCCGAATACAAATTCACCGCTTTAACATACTGCGT
>WFZY01000059.1 GCA_015489265.1 Flavobacteriaceae bacterium
ACTTGGCTAAAGGTCTTTACTTTGCCAAATTCCAAAAGGACGGCAAAACAGGAATAAAAAAATTGATAATAAAATAAAACTACTTTTGCATGAAAAAGTTTTGGTTCATAGGACTGCTTTTTGTAAGTCTGATAACAAATGCCCAAATTTCCGTATTAGATTACGAAACGAATACGACTATCAATGATAGTGATATAATTACTGTTGATCAAGATCATTACACAACACATTTTATTGTGACTAATAATTATTCTTATGATATTAATCTAAGAATAGAAGTGGTAAATATTGTCAATACTAATGGGCAAGAAATGACTTTATGTTTTGGTGTTTTA
Source organism: Flavobacteriaceae bacterium (assembly GCA_015489265.1). GTDB lineage: Bacteria > Bacteroidota > Bacteroidia > Flavobacteriales > Flavobacteriaceae > WGBX01. The sequence goes on from WFZY01000059.1 coordinate 336, forward strand.
GGGCATGGTAGTTGTCATTATCCCATAGCTATAGGCGATCAATTTGATGGCGGTGCCCCTTTGCCGGCAGGTGCTTCCACTTTGCAAGCAGATATAGATGTACAACATAATGAAAATGGAAATTTTTCAACTTATCCTAAAGATTATGAGCTTAGAATATCAGCATTAAACACATCTGATAACAGCGTGTTATCCAGCGTAACTTTTACTTATCGCTATGACCCTAATGGACAAGTCATTAATACTTTTGATAAAAATGATGTGGTCATTGCAACCGGTTATCATGTGCTTAATGTTGTCAGTAAGTTTGCCGCAAAGGTTAGTTTTTATAACTTAACCGGTCAAAAAGTAAAAGAAGTCCATTTAAAACCCGAACAAAATCATGTTTATACCGGCAATATGGCTTCCGGTATTTATATTATACATGTGCTTGCCGGAGATAAGGAACTGTTTAAAAAGATTATTATAAAGTAGATAAATAAAGATAATGAGATAAAAAAATGTTATCCGATTCGGGTAGCATTTTTTTATTAAATAAGTCTGCCTTTCGTCGATTGATTAATAATTATAATACCATTGTCAGAGCCAAAATACTGACTTTGGCATCGGGTATGGTGTTTAAAATGGTTTCGGCACAAGCTTCAATCGTAGCGCCGGTGGTAATTACATCGTCAATAATCACAAAATGTTTGCCGGTATATTTTTCGGGTTCGGCAATCTTAAATGCCTTGCTGACATTTTCACGGCGTTGTAAAGCATTCTTTTTGGTTTGAGATTCTGTATAGATTTTTCTTAATAAAATTTTTTCTGTATAAGGAATACTAAAAAAGTTTCCTAAGTTTCTGCCAAATTCCGTCATTTGATTGTAGCCGCGTTGCCTTTGTTTTTTGGGATGTAAAGGTACCGGTACAATATAATCTATATCGTCAAAAAAGTTATTTTCCGTTAAATAATCAAATGCTGTTTTAGCAAAAAACACCCCGATTTCTTGGTGATTATTGTACTTTAATTGATGTATCAATTCTTGTACAATTCCGGATTTATCAAACACAAATAATGCAGTTGCTTTTTCAATATTTACTATAGCGGAAAGCCGTTCGTAAACCGGATTATTCTGTTTAATATCAAAGCCGGTCAAATGTAATTGAGACAAACAACGATGACAAATCTCGGTTTCGGTATCGTACAGTACATTAGAGCAACTTAAACACAAACGGGGATATAAAATGTTTAACACATCATTATAGCCCCGTTTTAAATGTTTTATGAGAAACATCGTTGTTTTATCAAGATTCTGGTTTGTTTTGATTCAACACTTCATAAATCTTAGTTTCCAATTCTTCCATCAATTCCGGATTGTCGGCAATGATATTTTTAACCGCATCGCGACCTTGTCCCAGTTTGGTATCGCCATAGCTGAACCATGAGCCGCTCTTATTGATGATATCAAATTCAACCGCTTTATCTAAAATTTCGCCCACTTTGGAAATACCTTTGCCATACATGATGTCAAATTCGGCAATTTTAAACGGTGGCGCCACTTTGTTTTTAACAACTTTGACACGGGTTTTATTACCCATGACATTCCCTTGCGAATCTTTGATAGCCGTAGATTTACGCACATCTAAACGTTGCGAAGCATAAAATTTCAAGGCATTACCCCCGGTAGTCGTTTCAGGGTTTCCAAACATTACCCCTATTTTTTCACGCAACTGATTGATAAAAATAACCGTGGAATTGGTTTTTGAGATAGACGATGTCAATTTACGCAATGCTTGCGACATCAAACGGGCATGCAGCCCCATTTTTGAATCGCCCATTTCCCCTTCAATCTCACTCTTAGGTGTCAATGCCGCTACCGAATCCACTACAACGATGTCAATAGCACCTGAACGTATCAGGTTGTCAACAATCTCTAAAGCTTGTTCACCGTTATCGGGTTGCGATATGATCAAATTATCGATGTCCACACCCAGATTTTTGGCATAATGCGGGTCAAAAGCATGTTCGGCATCAATAAATGCCGCGATACCACCTTTCTTTTGTGCTTCGGCAATAGCATGTATAGCCAAAGTGGTTTTACCGGACGATTCCGGTCCGTATATTTCAATGACCCGTCCGCGCGGATAGCCACCAACGCCCAAGGCAATATCCAAACCTAAGGAACCGGATGGTATTACATCAACTTCAACAACGGGGGCGTCCCCCATTTTCATCACCGTACCTTTACCGTAAGTTTTATCTAATTTATCAAGCGTCAATTTCAGCGCCTTTAATTTGGCATCTTTTTCTGATTGCGCTTTTTTATCTGTCGTTTTTTTTGCCATAGTTTCTTTTTTAAAAACTGCTTAAACAGTCATAATGTCTTTTTCTTTCTTTTCTAAAAGTTTATCAACTTTTTCTATATACTTGTCTGTTAATTTTTGAATTTGATCATGTCCGGCTTTGGAATCATCTTCGGAAATTTCTTTATCTTTTTCCAATTTTTTAATGTCATTATTGGCATCTTTCCGGATATTACGAATGCTAACTTTAGCGACTTCAGCTTCTTCTTTGGCTTGTTTGACCAAATTCTTACGACGCTCTTCGGTTAACGGCGGAATATTGATGATAACCACTTCACCGTTATTATTCGGGGCAAAACCCAAATTAGAATTGATAATTGCCCGTTCAATGACCGGCAACATCTTTTTTTCCCAAGGTTGAATGGTTAAGGTTTGGGCATCACGTGCCGAAACATTTGCCACTTGCGACAATGGGGTCGGTGTACCGTAATAATCAACCATAACACTCGCCAACATATTGGGCGAAGCTTTTCCGGCTCTGATACTTTTCAGTTCGTGTTCCAAATGTGCAATGCTTTTTTGCATATGCTCTTCGGCTTCATCGTATATAAAATTCAATTCTTCGCTCATAATCTTAATTTTTATGATAGTATTCAAAAATACAATTTTTTTAGTGATTTACAAAAATTGTTCCGATTTTGATTTTTTTATCTATTTTGACATAAGCAAAATAAGTATGACATTGTCTCATAAATTATGCAAAACCATCATTTTCAAATGCTGTTCCAACTATGACCAAATCGGCGCCGGCAGCCCAAGCTTTCAGCATGCGTGTTTTGGTTTTGATACCGCCACCGACAATTATGGGTAACCGGCTGTGCTTTGAAACAGCAGAAATCATTTTAAGCGGCACCGGCTTTTGGGCACCGCTTCCGGCTTCAAGATAGAGCATTTTCATTCCCAACATTTCACCTGCAAGGGCTGTTGCCAAAGCAATATCTGTTTTGTTTCGAGGAATGGGTTTGGTGTTGCTGATGTATTCCACCGAAGTACTGCGACCGTTTTCTATCAACATATAACCGGTCGGAATGACTTCTAATCCCGAATGATATAAAATTGGTGCCGATTCTACATGTTTCCCTATTAAATATTCGGCATTACGTCCTGAAATCAAACTCAGCAACAATATGGCGTCGGCATGTGAGGTAATTTGTGCCGGACTACCCGGAAAAAGAACTACCGGCAACTCACAGTGTTTTTTGAGTTTTTTAACCAATTTGTCTAATTTTTGTTCACTGAGAAAACTTCCGCCTACTAAAAGCAAATCGGGATTGGCGTTTTGAATTCTTTTATATAATTGTTCAAAATTTTTTAAATCAACCTTATCAGGGTCCAGTAAGATTGCCCACATTTTACGCTGATTTTGTTTTTGTTTTTTGAGATATTTATAGAGTGTCATTTAATGAGGATTTGATGATTTTTTTGCTTCATAGAAAGTGACGTTCTTTGATGTTTCTTTACCACTTCATAGTTTACTTCTGCATATATTTTGAGGAACTGAGGATTTATATGGTTTCAAAGTTAGTCTTTTTTACTGATGATTACTTCTGCTTCATATTAAATAACTGCTTTTAATAATATGTGGATAGGGTCACCGAGTGTCCCGATGATAATCGGGATGTATCGAGGTGAGGAATTGATGATTTTTACAATTCACTTCATTTTACTTTCTACTATCATAACCGCTTCATACCAATCGGTGCCGAGTGAAAAATAATTTTCAAATATGGGTTTAAATCCGGCATTTTTTAAAATCCAATCTTGCCGGCGGGTCAGGTTGCAACCGTCGGCAATGGGACGCCATAACGGATTGACAAAACTTTGTAATTTACCGTATAGTCGTCCGGTGGCATGTATGTGTTCCAATACCAATAATTGCCCGTCATCTTTAAGCACATCGCGATAAATATGTGCTGCCAATTGTGGGTCAGGCACCGTGCAAAGCACCAACATAGAGGTCACAAAATCAAATTTATCAGGAAATTCCTGATGATTTTTAACGGCTTCTATCCCGATATTAAAAATTTTTATATTCGGTCGGTTTGCTGCCGCTTTTACGGCTCTTTTATACATAGGGACGGAAGGTTCAATAGCAAAAACTTCAACATTATCCGGATATAATGAGAAATTAACACCGGTACCCGCACCTACTTCTAATACTATACCCGAAGTGTTTTGCAACAATTTTTGACGATGTCCCGTTAAAACTTTTTCCAAAGAGCTCATAAACGGGTCATAAAACGCCGCCATTAGTTTTTGATAGTGTTTTCTGATCAATATTTACTAATTTTTTGTTTAAATTCTGCTAGCACTTCTGCCATTATTTTTTCTACCGATGCTTTATCGGTATTGTATTTGGGATAAGCCGGTTGCTTTTCGGGAAACAGTTCCATAAATAAGGTTTGTGACGGAAAAGCAAATTCGACACCCATGGCATTGGCTAATTTTAAAATACCGAGCAATAGGATGTGGCGTCCGTGCATTTCTTCGGCATAATCTTTAGTCATAAAATACACATTGAGCAAGATATTGAGTGAGGAATCACCATAGTCAACAAACTCAACATTATACGGTACGGAATTATAAGGCGTATAATTGGAATAATTACGGGTAGTCGGGTGTAATTCTATGATTTTTTTAACGCCTTCAACAAATTCTTCTATCAACTCGGGCGGTGTATCGTAACGGATACCCAATGTGGTTTTGAAACGCCTGTAAACCCTTTTACCCATATTATTGACAGCAGCTTCAGAGAGTTTACTATTCGGAATTTTAAAAATAGTTGTATCGGCAGCTCTGATAATCGATGATCGAAATCCGACTTCTTCCACGCTACCTTCGATACCGTCCACTACAATCCAATCACCGATTTTAAAGGGTTTATCAATAAAAATCATTAAAGTCCCAATCAGGTTTTTTACGGTATCTTGTGCCGCCAAACCAACTGCCAAACCACCAATGGAAGCACCGGCAATAATGGCTTTGGGGTCGGCGCCCATGATAATTAAAATTTTAAATAACCCGATGAGGATAACAATACCTTTTAAAGAATTCTTTAAGATAGGCAAAAGCTGGTCATCGAGTAAATTGTCTGTTTTAGACACCCTGTGTTTATAAATAGCAATAATGACATCGACTAATTTGAGAAAAACAAATATCCAAAATATAATTTTAGCAAAGCTTAAGGCAGAAATCAACCAATTACTGATTTTTTGTCCTAAAAGCAGATAAGGAATGATTAATTCAAGAATGTAAATACCAAAGATATAAGATAGCGGGTGCGAAAATTGTCGTAAACGTTCATCCAGATTTTCAATAGGAATTTTGGTAAAACGTTGCTTGATAAAATGCAGGATGCCAAACAATATTTTTTTGAATAAGATGTGCAAAAAATAGGTCAGCAAAACTGCAAGAATCAATCCCAACCATTGCCATATTTCCAGTCCGAAAAATCGTTCTTTAAGATAATCAGGCACATATTGAGAAATAACTTCCGCACCCAAAGGGTAAATTTGATGATACAAAAAATCTATTTTTGCTACCGAACTTTTAGAATAATACCAGTTATTACCGTATTTTTCTAAATATACTTCGGGTAAGCGGTAAGGAAAAGGTTTGTAAGCATGCTTCGGTATGGGAAAATTGATTGAATCGGTATAGTCCGGGTTATTGGGAATATCGTTATAATCGATAAATAATCCCTTACCTTCATAGATATATTTGAGCCGGATAGCTTTGTTTTTGGCATCATCTGCAGGTAAACCGTAAATGGTTTTGGCAGCTGCTTCCGGATGGTAATTGTCCGGTGTCAAATTGTGTAAATGTGTAAATACCGTACTTCTCGGCGTACTCAAATCAACTACTTGGGCTTGGGCAAAATACCATAGCCAAAATACTAGAAAAAAACTGATATATTTGGTTGATTTACCCATTTGCCGGTTTTAATTATTTTTTGATTTTATTATAATTTTATTAAAGATAGTTATTTGATAACAGTTTGCTTAATAGCCCCCTTTTGCTTCGCCGCCTTCTGCAATAGCTTTAGCAGATGAAGTTCCGATACGTTTAACGCCGAGTTCTACCATTTTAACCGCTTCATCATAATTACGAACCCCGCCGGCAGCTTTAACAGGTAGCGGACCGGCATTGTCCAGCATGATTTTAATACTTTCTGGGGTTGCGCCATTGGGTTTACCGTCTTTGGTTTTGTAAAATCCGGTTGATGATTTGACAAAAACTTGTCCGGCTTTATCCAAACCGATGGTTTGCACCACAATATCGCGAATTAAGGCGGTTAATTCGGCTATTTGCTGAGGCGTTAAAGCCGCAACTTCAATAATCCATTTGGCAACTTTGCCGTTTTTTAGGGCTAATAAAGTGCCTTCAAATACTTCTTTTTTGACATAATCTTTTTCACCTTTTTTAAAAGCTTCATAGTTAACGACATAATCCAGCTCGTCAGCACCGTCATTGATGGCTTTTTGCGCTTCGGCTAATTTTAATTTGTAATTTAAGGTACCTTCCGGAAAACCGATGACAGTTCCGACTTTGACCGGAGCGCCGGCTTGGTCAATCATTTGACGCGCCAGTTTAACATATTCAGGACGAATCATCACCAGATAAAATCCGTTATCGATAGCTTCTTGAATAATTTGTTTGACTTTTTCGGTAGTTTCGGCTTCACTTAAACCGGATTGTTCCGGTGTTTTTAAATAAGTGCTGTCTAAATATTTTTTGATGTCCATTTTTTATATTTTGCTTAAAGTTATGCTTTTTATTATTCTAGTGCAAATTTAGTGATTATTTTGAACCATCGAAACTTGTCGGGACACGCATAAAAGACACAAAAGTTTTTGACTTTGGTTCCTTATGTTTTATGTTATTTCAGATTTTAACTTAAAAACAAAAACCGGATAATTTGACAACTATCCGGTTTTTTATCTTGAAATTGAAATTATTATTCTTCTACTTTAAAGATAATAGGTAATGTATAAGTCACTTTTACCGGTCTGTTTCGCTGTTGTCCGGGTTTCATTTTGGGTAATTTGGCAATCACCCGTTTGGCTTCTTTTTCTAAATCCTTATATTTTGAGCGCGCTTTAATATTTGTCACGCGTCCATCTTTACCAATGGTAAACATGGTTAAAATTTTAACCCGCTCACCTGATAAACCCAAATCGGATGCAATGTCGGTATTGAAGTTACGACCTACAAATTTTTGTATTTTTTTACTCATACAATCTTTTAGAGCTTTACCTTTTTTGCCTTCACAACCGGGATAAATAGGCGGATTTTGAATAAATTGGAAAGCAACTTCTACATCTGTTTCTTCTACATCTTCGGTATCCAAATCTTCTACATCTTGAATCTCTTCTTTATCATCGGTTTCAGTAGAAGCCACAACGTCTTCCTTAACATCTTTTTCATCTTCAACCACTTCTATTTCTTCCGGCGGGGCTACTTGTTTAGGTGGCGGTGGCAGTTTGATATCTTCTACGTTGACTTCCAAAGTTTCATCTTCATCTTCACCTTTCAAATTCAGCTTGTCAATACCGATTTGTTTTTCATACACTTTCAATTCAATCAACCGCCACGATGTAAATAAAACGACAACCAAGCCGATTAAAAGGAAAGTAGTGCTGTAATTATTTAAGTTAGCTCTTGGTGATTTTTTTGGTTCCATATAAAATATTTTTTACTTAAATGTTGATAATCAATTAATTAGAAATTTGTTTTTAGTATTCTTAAATCACAATACATATAAACGAATTTCCTCAAAATTTATTTTTGCTAATATATAAAATATTTTTTTATACCGATAAATTTATTCTTAAGGAATATTTAAATATTTGTGTGTCTGTAGTGAAATTTGCCATTCGGGGTGATTTTGTACATAATTGATGATTAAAGGTGTCATTTTATCACGTTGCGACCATTCCGGTTGCAAATATAATTTACATCCGCTATTTTGCAATAAGCCGGCTTGTGATTCGGCAAAGTAAAAATCGGTTTTATTTTGTATGATGACCTTCAGTTCATTAGCTTTTTGATAAAATTCCGGTTTGGGTAATTCGTTCTTCTTTGGAGATAAACAGATCCAATCAAAATTACCGGAAACATTTCCGGTTCCTGAAGTTTCCAAATGTATTTTCTTACCTTGCTCTTTTAGTTTACGGGTAAGATATGACAGATTATACAGTGTCGGTTCGCCACCGGTAATAACAATAGTTTCTATATGATTAGGGATTTGATTTAAAACATTATCAATATGAACTAACGGATGCCGTACCGGATCCCAACTTTCCTTTACATCACACCAATGACAACCGACATCGCAACCGCCAATACGTATAAAATACGATGCCAACCCGGTATGATAGCCCTCACCTTGTATCGATAAGAAGTGTTCCATTACCGGTAATTGCCGTCCGTCACTGTCAAATATATGCTTGGTCATTTTACTAAAAAATTGCCTGCAAAAATAAGCTTTTTTGATTAAGGATTTGCAAAAGATTACCGAATATATTATGCTAACGTCTTTTTCGTAGGGAAGTTATATTTGTGTTTAATTTTTTAGATTAAATTTAAAATTTAGAAAATTTTCTTGCTAAAAAATGTTTATTTTTGAAAGAAATATAAAACGATGAAAACAGAAGCATTTTGGCAACTCTAATATATATTCCTCAGTTCCTCAAATTGTAAGCAGTAACACACTTTGAAGTAGTAAACAAACATCAAAGAACGTCGCATTCTATGAAGCAGAAATAAATCCTC
>WFZY01000060.1 GCA_015489265.1 Flavobacteriaceae bacterium
AATATATAGATTACAAGACCTGGCAGGTTGGCAAAACCTACTAGGTCGCGAGATGAAAAAAAACGGTTAGGTTTCCAAAAACCTGACAGGTCTCGAAGATAATAAAAAACTATTGAATTGAAACAAATATTAACCACCATATTACTGATTACCAACTTTTTATTGCATAGTCAAATTAAAAGGATAGAACCACCCTTTTGGTGGGTGGGAATGCACGACACAACATTGCAAATCCTTTGTTATGGCGATCATATTGCAGATTATAAAATTGCGTTGTCCAAAGGTAAATTGATAAAAGTTGACAAGACTGCCAATTCGAATTATGTATTTATTTTGATAGATACCAAGGGCTTGAACCCCGGAAAATTTAAAATCAATTTCAAATCCGGTAACAAACAATTTAGCATTCCTTATGAATTAAAAAAACGCAAAAAACAGTCAGCACAACGCCAAGGTTTTGATGCATCTGATGTCATTTATTTATTGATGCCCGACCGTTTTGCTAATGGCAATCCGGCTAATGACAATATGCCCGGAATGTTAGAAAAAGTTAATAGAAAATTATCGGGCGGCAGACACGGTGGCGATATAGCCGGCATCATTCAACATTTGGATTATTTGCAAGATTTAGGTGTAACGACTTTATGGTCAACGCCTTTGCTTGAAGACAATGAACCGACGTATTCCTACCATGGTTATGCGATGAGTGATTTGTATCGCATCGATCCACGTTATGGTAGCAACAACGACTATAAGCGATTGGCAGATGCCTTGCACAAGCGAAAAATGAAACTGATAATGGATTATGTCACCAACCATTGGGGTAGTAAACATTGGATGATACAAGATTTACCTGAAAAAGATTTCATTCATTATTGGCAAGACGGACAAAACGGATTTAAACGCAGCAATTACCGGATGACCACACAATTTGACCCGAATGCCACCAAAAAGACGCCAAAGCTTGTATGAACGGTTGGTTTGACCGCACAATGCCCGATATGAATCAAGCCAATCCTTTGCTATTGAAATATATGATTCAAAATGCCATTTGGTGGATAGAATATGCCGGTTTAGATGGCTTACGGGTTGATACCTATTCGTATAACGACAAAAATGCCATTGCCAAGTGGACCCAAGCCATTATGGATGAATATCCTAATTTTAATATCGTTGGGGAAGTATGGATGCACAACCAAGCCCAAATTGCCTATTGGCAAAAAGATAGTCAAATCGGCGCTATCGAACACTATAATAGCCATTTACCTTCGGTTATGGATTTTACTTTGCACGATGCCATCATAAAAATGTTTAGTGAAAAACAAACTTGGAAGCAAGGGATGATTCGAGCTTATGACAATTTTGCCAATGATTTTTTATATCCCAATCCGATGAATATCTTGGTCTTTGCCGGCAATCACGATATCACGCGCATTAATACCTATTATCACCAAGATTTTAAAACCTACAAATTGATTATGACCTTGATTTTGACAGTTCGCGGCATTCCACAACTCTATTACGGCGATGAAATCTGGATAACCGGTAACAAAGAATTAAAGGGTGACGGCGACATCCGTAAAGATTTTCCGGGTTTTTCTATTTTCGATGCGCAAAATGCGTTTTTACCCGAAGGACGGACAAAAAAACAAGCGGCATATTTTGATTTTACCAAAAAAATATTGCAATGGCGCAAAACCAGTAAAGCCATTCATTCCGGTACATTTTTGCACTATGTGCCTGTCAATAATATGTATGTGTATTTCAGAATGGTTCCCCATGAAAAAGTAATGGTGATTATCAACAATAATACCGATGCGCAAATGATTCATTGGGATGATTACAAGGAAGGATTGCAAAATGCTACTTACGGAAAAGATATCATTTCGGATAAAGATATTCATTTTAATAAAGATTATTTATTATCGGGTAAAACCAGTATGATTATTGAAATTAAATAAGACCTATGAGATTTTCAAAACCTAGTAAGTCTGAAAAAGCTAAGACCTGTTAGGTTTCCAAAACCTGATAGGTCTGGGATAATGGGATAAAGAGTTGTAAATGTATAAATTACAAGACCTAGCAGGTTGGCAAAACCTACTAGGTCAAGGATGGAAAAATGATTATTGAAATTAAATAAGACCTATGAGATTTTCAAAACCTAGTAAGTCTGAAAAAGCTAAGACCTGTTAGGTTTCCAAAACCTGATAGGTCTGGGATAATTAGATAAAGAGTTGTAAATGTATAAATTACAAGACCTAGCAGGTTGGCAAAACCTACTAGGTCTGAATAAAACAAGTAAAGACGCACGTCCGTGCGTCTCAATTAAAAAAAAGACCAATGAAAAATATCATTAAATTATTAATCATCTTATTGTTGTTTTCTTGTCAAAATAAAAATAAAAAAGTTGATAATCAACGAATTGAATTGTCAAAAGGATTGAATACACCGGTATATATGAATCGGGATACAACATCAATTGTTTTGTCCGATTATATTTTATTCCCTGAAAAAATTGATTCTTTTGCGCATGCGAAGCATTATCATTTGCTTTGGGGAAAAGGAAATGATACACTTCAAATTTTGCCTAATGAAGATTTTAAACCCGTAGAAAATTTGCGAATTTATGCACAAAAACATTTTGTCGATGTGCCTTTATATTGTAATTCAAAAAAAGAAGTAATTTTCAGATATGCCCATAAAGGTGCAAAAAAAATCCAATTCAAAAGTCAAATAACCGGTTGGCAAAGTGTTGATATGCAACAAGATAGTTTAGGGTGGTATTATAAAGCAGACTTAGACCCCGGCAATTATCAATATTTATTCGTCGTTGATGGTAAGGAAATTTTAGACCCTGAAAATCCGAAAAAAGTCAGTAACGGAATGGGCGGTTTCAATTCCTTGTACCAAATAGCTTTGAATTTAGATAAAACGCCTTTTTTGCAAACCGATACCTATCAGAATAATGCTTTTGATGTGGTGGCTTCCAAGGATTTTGACAGCGTTTTAGTCTATGCACAAAATAAATTATTGAATGAAAAAAATGTGCAAATAAAGGAGCGAAAAATTCACATCAAAATACCGCAAAATTTAACAGGTGAAACTTATATCCGTTTGTATGCTTATAATCAATTCGGACGTTCCAATGATGTTTTGGTGCCGGTTATAGACGGAAAAGTCGTTAACAATGCCAACCAATTACCGCGAACAGATTTTCACAAGCAAATTATGTATTTTTTGATGGTCGATCGTTTTAAAAACGGTACGACATCCAATGACAAACCTATTAAAAGTGATAGTGTTTTGCCCAAAGTCAATTTTAAAGGCGGGGATATTCAAGGCGTGGTGCAAGTTATCGATCAAGGATATTTTAAAGATTTGGGTGTCAATACTTTATGGTTATCGCCCATATTGAAAAATCCGGATAAAGCTTATGGACATTGGCAAAAACCACCGACCAAATTTTCCGGTTATCACGGTTATTGGCCTGTGTCCAACATCAAAATTGATGAACGTTTCGGTAATGCCAAAGCTTTAAAGGAATTGACACAAAAAGCGCATCGACAAAATACCAATATCATTTTGGACTA
>WFZY01000061.1 GCA_015489265.1 Flavobacteriaceae bacterium
AATCAGCTTCAATAAATAAAGATAAAGCCGCATTTGTCAAATCTAGAATTAAAACTTTAAAACAGCAGTTATTTTTGAATAAAAGATAATGTGGGTCTAGGTTGTTTTGTGTGGGTAATAATAAATTTAAGCTCAAGAATCAAATCGCATCGATTATCTTTTCAGATAATTTAACCCCTACGGGGTTCTTTATATATGAAGCCCGAAGGGCTGATATTATTGTAATAAATCGTAAAAACAGAATCATTAAAAACCCCAAAGGGATGGCATTATTATTTGAGATATTATATGTTATCCATCTTAATCGATATAAAACCAATAATTTTATGAACATTCACAAATTTATCAAATAACCAAATAACCGGTTCACCAATTACTACTTGCGCATTTGTTCAAAAAATTTTTTTAACAAAGCTTCACTTTCGTTAGCCAAAATGCCACCGGTAACTTCGGTTTTCGGATGCACCCGACATTGCCAATGTTGGTAACCGCGTTGTTCGTCACTTGCCCCGAAAACAATTTTTTCTATTTGTGACCAAAAAGCCGCACCGGCACACATTTGGCAAGGTTCCAAGGTAACGTACAGTGTGCAATTTTTAAGATACTTGCTTCCCAAAAAATTAGTTGCAGCCGTAAACGCTAGCATTTCGGCATGTGCCGTCGGGTCATTTAAAGTTTCGACTTGATTGTGCCCTTTGGCAATAATTTGTCCGTTGCAAACGATTACCGCCCCAACCGGGACTTCGCCTTCAGCTAGGGCTAACTCTGCTTCTTGCAGGGCTTTGCGCATAAAATACGTATCGTCAAAAGGATTGAGCATCAATTGAGTTTTTCTGATAATTTGATAAATTCGGTTTTGGGCAAAGCCCCTTGATACAAAATGCTGTAAACCGCATCTATAATCGGTGTTTTGGCTTTGTTTTCATTGCGTTCCTGATTGATTTTGTAAGCCGATTCAACTGCATAATAGCCCTCGGCAACCATACGCATTTCCGCCATGGCACTGCGCACGGTGTAGCCCTTACCAATCATGCTACCAAAAGTACGGTTTCGACTAAAAATGGAATAAGCCGTTACCAACAAATCACCCAAATAAGCTGAATTGTCAATATTTCGTTTGCGTTTATCGACATTCTTTTTGATGAATTTTTTCATTTCTCTAATGGAATTTGAAATCAATACCGCTTGAAAGTTATCACCATATCCCAAACCGTGTGCAATCCCCGATGCTATGGCATACACATTTTTTAAAACGGCTGCCCATTCTATACCGAATACATCTTTGGAATAAGTCGTTTTGATATACCAAGAGTTTAAAAATCCGGACATTTGTTTGGCTACGGATTTGCGTTTAGCGGCAATGGTCAAATATGATAAACGTTCCATCGCCACTTCTTCCGCATGACAGGGTCCGGCAATAACCCCAAGATTTTTTTCGGGAATTTGATAGTATTTTTTAAGATGTTCACCTAAGATTAGCAAAGTTTCGGGTATGATACCTTTTACGGCTGAAAACACAATTTTATCTTTCAAATCAACCGTTATTTTATCCAATTCCGCTTTGACAAATGCCGACGGAATGGCAATAATAATTGTATCGGCATACGCCACCACCTCGTTGATATCATTACTGATTTTGATTTGTTCGGGATTAAATAATACTTGTTGCAAATATTTAGGATTGTGTCGATGCAGTTTAAAATGTTCTAAAGTATAAGCGCTTCGTACATACCAAGCCACTTCGTCCAGATTTTCGGTCAGCATTTTGACAATAGCCGTAGCCCAACTACCGCTACCCAAAACCGCAACTTTATGTTTGTTTGTTGTCATATGTAAAATTATTTTGACTTGTACAAATATATGAATTTAATACTTGAAAGATGACAAATTACTTCATTTGTCAATACATTTATATTTAATATCTTTGTTCAAAATCTTTTTATCGGTAGAAAAAAAATATTTTTTGAACCGGTATTTAAACCTAAACAAATGAAATACAATAGAATTTTGCTCAAGCTCAGTGGCGAATCGTTGATGGGGAACAAATCTTACGGGATTGACCCCGATAAAGTTGATGAATTTGTACAAGAAATCAAAAATATTTATGACCAAGGTGTTGAAATCGGTTTGGTCATTGGCGGGGGCAATATTTTTCGCGGCTTATCGGCAGCCGGCAAGCAAATGAACCGGACACAAGGCGATTTTATGGGTATGCTCGCTACGGTTATTAACGGTATGGCATTGCAGAGCGTGTTGTTGCAAAATGGTATTGATGCCGAATTGTTAAGTGGTTTAAAAATAGACAAAGTGGCTGATGAAGTCCATCCGCTTAAAGCCAAGCAGGCGCTTTCAAACGGTAAAATTGTTATTTTTTCGGGGGGTACCGGCAATCCGTTTTTTACTACAGATACCGGTGCTGTATTACGGGCACTTGAAATTGACGCCGATGTGATTCTGAAAGGTACACGCGTGGATGGTATTTATGACAAAGACCCCGAAAAGTACAAAGATGCTGTCAAATTTGACCGGATTACTTATGATGAAGCGCTTCAAAAAGAACTCAAAATTATGGATAGTACGGCTTTTGCACTAGCCAAGGATAACCGGCTGCCCATTTTGGTTTTTGATATGAATACCAAAGGCAATTTGTTAAAAGTAGTTAATGGTGAAAAAATAGGAACCTTGGTTCATTAATATAGACCTGTTAGGTTTTTCAAAACCTGATAGGTCTGGCATAAATAATAAATGATTAAAAATCAAATAACTAAATAGACCTAGCAGGTCTGCTAGACCTACTAGGTTTCTAAAACTTGGTAGGTATGTGATTTATCAAAAAGATTTTGGCTATTAGCCCGTAAAATAGTAAGTTTGTTCAACCAAAATAACAAATTATGAATAGCATAAAATTTAAATTAACCATACTCAACTTTTTAGAATTTTTTGTCTTTGGTGCATGGCTATTGTCATTCGCCAAATATATGTTTGCGACCTTACATTTTTCCGGCACACAAATTGGTGCCGTTTTTATGACTTTGGGTTTAGCATCTTTAATCATGCCCGGCATTATGGGTATTATCGCTGACAAGTGGTTGGGACCTAACAAATTGTTTGCTATTCTGCATATTGTTGGTGGAATATTATTATACTTTTTGGCGCAACAAGGCAGTTTTAACGGTATTTATCTTTTTACATTATTGTATTTGATGTTATATATGCCGACTATTGCTTTAGACAACACGATTTCATACTGTATTTTGCAACGCAATGATTATGATGTGGTTAAAACCTTTCCGCCTATTAGAGTCTGGGGAACTATTGGTTTTATTATAGCTACATGGATAACTGATTATTTTGGTTGGGGTATCAATGCCAATCAATTTTATTTTGCTGCTGTTGCTTCTGTTTTATTGGGCTTATATACTTTTACTTTGCCCGATTGTCCTGTTGAAAAAGATGCCGGTCAAAAAACTTTGACACAAGCATTGGGACTAGATGCTTTTGTGTTGTTTAAAGATAAAAAGATGGCTATATTTTTCATCTTTTCCATGTTGTTAGGTGCTGCTTTGCAGATAACGAATATGTGGGGTGAAGCTTTTTTACACGATTTTGGGAACAATCCTGTATTTAAAGACAGTATTATTGTCAAATATAATGGTTTTGTGATGTCGTTATCTCAGATATCCGAAACCATTTTTATCTTAACCATTCCATTCTTTTTAAAACGCTTTGGTATCAAAAAAGTCATGATAATGAGCATGTTGGCTTGGTTTTTCCGTTTTGGATTATTCGGAATCGGTAGTCCGGTAGGGGCAGGAGCCATAGCTATTATTTTATCAATGATTGTGTATGGTATGGCGTTTGACTTTTTTAATATTTCAGGGTCTTTATTTGTCGAACAAGAAACGAATCCTAAAATCAGAGCATCGGCGCAAGGACTATTTATGATGATGACCAACGGAATTGGTGCTATGATTGGCGCTTATGGTAGTGGCTATGTCATTGATTTGTTTACTAAAAACGGTGTTCATAATTGGCAAAATATTTGGTTAACTTTTGCAACATACGCTTTAATCATTGCTATTTTATTCGCCGTTTTATTCAAATATAAACACGAACCGGAGAAACTGGGAGAGATTAAACATTAGAGATATTAGTGCCGAGTGGAAAGCGGTAAAGTGCCAAGTTCGTGTTAACGAGTAGAGATGTATAACATTTCTTCTGTATTGAAAATGAATGAATTGTGAGATTTCTCTCGGCAAAACCCGGGTCGAAATGACAATAAATACCGGCGCTTCGATACAATCCCGATGAAATCGGGATTACTTATCAACCTATTTAAATAGCAGAATCAAAATTTACTGAGTGCCACAAAAAAAGAAGCAGAATCAAAGGTGGGCTGAGTGCTGCGACGAAGGAGCAGTGTACCGAAGCCCCGACTATCAGATAACCAATTAAACAAAAAACCAATAAAATATGGGAAGAGCATTTGAATTTAGAAAAGCAAGAAAGTTTAAACGATGGGCAACCATGGCAAAGACTTTTACCAAAATAGGTCGTGAAATATCAATGGCGGTTAAAGAAGGTGGCCCTAATCCTGATACTAATGCCCGTTTGCGCGCAGCCATACAAAATGCCAAAGCGGCTAATATGCCCAAAGACAATGTCGAACGTGCCATTAAAAAAGCATCCGATAAAGATACTGCCGGCTATAAAACCGTTTTGTATGAAGGTTATGCGCCGCATGGTATTGCAGTTTTAGTGGAAACGGCGACAGATAATAACAACCGTACGGTTGCCAATGTTCGCAGTTATTTTAACAAACTAAACGGGACGCTCGGCACTTCCGGTTCGGTCATTTTTATGTTTGATCATGTGTGTAATTTTCGCATTAATAAAGAAAATTTACCCATGGATTTGGAAGAACTCGAGTTGGAACTCATTGATTTTAATGTAGAAGAAATTTTTGAAGATGAAGATGGTATTTTGATATATGCGCCCTTTGGCGAATTTGGCAATATTCAAAAATATCTGGAAGAAAACAAGTTGGAAATCTTATCATCCGGTTTTGAATATATCCCGCAAGTCACTAAAAAATTATCCCCCGAACAGCAAGCTGAAGTCGAGAAACTTTTAGAAAAAATGGAAGAAGACGAAGATGTCCAAAATGTTTATCATACGATGGACACTTCGGGTTCATAAAAGTTTTTTTCAAAAAATAGGGCAGAGTATTTCTATTTGACTCTTATTTTTTGTCCGACTTTGATATAATTGCCTTTCAAGTGGTTGAGTTTTCGCAACTTACTGATAGGTACTTTATAGTTCACATGAATACGATATAAAGTTTCACCCGGTTTAACGATATGATACACGGCATTGTCGGAACCGGTATCCGGTGCTTTTTCGTCTTGTTGAACCTTTCTATAGGTTTTCCCTTTAGCCGGTTTTTCGATGGTTTCTTTTGTTTGAACCACCGGATTTTTCGGAATTTTAATAACTTTTCCTACGACAATACTATTGTCTGGTAATTGATTAATCCGTTTTAAATCTTCTAGTTTAACTTTATACATTTTACTGATTGAGAACAACGTTTCCCCTTGTTTGACGACATGCAACATTAAGTCTTTATCACTATTATTACCTGCACTTTGAGAGTTTTCAGTTTTGTCTACTACCGGTTTTTCCGGCGGTGTTTCAGGTTCTGTTATTGAAGTATTATTATTTTCAGCAGCAACATTAGACGACGATGTTGTTTCCGGTTGGTTGGTATTTTGTTCAGCATTATTATTTTCTGTTAATACCAAAATTTGTCCTTTGTAAATGTCAAAATCGTTCAAGTTGTTGATGCGTTGGATATCTTTAACCGGCACATTAAATTTTCTGGAGATAGTAAACAAGGTTTCTCCTTCTTGCACTTCATAGATAAATTTTTTCTTTTTGTCTTGATGATTTTCAGCTGTTTCATCTACTTTAACACTCATTTGTGCAAGTACATCTTTATCCAGTTTATCCAAATGATATTTTTCAATAAGATAAATTAATTTGTCCGGATAACTCGGGTCTGTTGCATACCCGGCTTTTTTCAACCCCCTTGCCCAAGCTTCGTAATCAGTAATAGGTAAACGAAACAAAAAGGCATAACGCTTACGTCCGGCTAAAAATTGAGAATGGTCTTTAAAAGATTCCGCCGGATTATTATATTTTCTAAAACATTCTTGCGCTTCATTATCATCATGTAATATTTTTTCACCATGCCAATTATCATG
>WFZY01000062.1 GCA_015489265.1 Flavobacteriaceae bacterium
TATGCCGGGGAAGCTTTTACGCAAGTGCCTATCACATCAGACCAACGCATTGTGATGCAAGCCATCAGAAAAATCAATTTCAGACAACTCTTTAACCAACTTGACCAAGGAACTGCTATCGGAATGGGATTGGCAACTGCCGTCAATCGGCTTAAAGACAGCAAAGCCAAAAGTAAAGTCATTATTTTGATGACTGACGGGGTCAACAATACCGGCGAAATTGATCCTTATACGGCATTGGAACTCGCCAAAGAGTTCGGCATCAAAGTTTACACAATAGGACTGGGAACAAACGGCTATGCGCCTACACCGGTTGCCGTTAATCCGGATGGTAGTTTTGTTTACCGTAATGCCAAAGTCGAGATAGATGAAAATCTGTTGAAAAAAATAGCAGCCGAAACCGGTGGTAAGTATTTTAGAGCAACGGACAATAGCAAATTGAAGAAAATATATAAGGAAATAGACAAACTGGAAAAAACCGAAATCAAAGAAACCAAATATTATAATTATAAAGAATTGTATCGCCCCTTTGTATTGATTGCTATCGGGTTGATATTTATAGTCGGTTTGTTACGCTATACGTGGATGAAAAGTTTTGTTTAATTAAAAAAAGAAGAGATGTACCAAATAGAAGCACCGGAATATTTTATTTTACTCGTCATCATACCTGTTTTATGGTTGGGCTATTTTTATATGCGAGTTTGGCAGACCAAAAAACAAAAGGCATTGTTTGATGCCAAACTGCTAGATAAAGTCGTTGTGGAACGCTCACGATTCAAACCTTTTATCAAGTTGATACTCTTGTCGTTAGCGCTTCTGTTTCTCATTACCGGATTGACCAATCCTAAAATGGGTACCAAATTAGAAACCGTCAAACGGCGCGGTGTCGATATTGTATTTGCCATTGACGTATCTAAAAGTATGGATGCCGAAGATGTGCCACCATCCCGCTTGGAAAAAGCCAAACGGCTGGTGTCAAAAATTGTCGATAATTTAGTTTCCGACCGCATCGGATTGATTGCTTACGCCGGCGAAGCTTATCCCTTATTGCCCATTACAACGGATTATGCCGCAGCCAAAATATTTTTGCAAAATATGAATACCGATTTGGTCAGTTCGCAAGGTACCGCTATTGACGATGCTATCAATTTGGCAACCACTTATTTCGACGAAGAAGACACTAATAAAATACTGATTATTTTGTCTGACGGTGAAGACCATTCTCAAAAAGCCGTAGATGCTGCCAAACAAGCTGCCCAACAAGGCGTCACCATATTTACCATTGGTATCGGCACCAAAAAGGGTTCGGTTATCCCAATTAAAAAGAATGGTTCGCTATACGGTTATAAAAAAGACAAAAACGGACAAACGGTTATCACTCGTTTAGATGATAAAGTATTGAAAGAAATAGCAGCCGTAACCGGTGGAAAATATATAGACGGACGCAATACCAAACAAGTAGTGAATTATATTAAAGATGCCTTGAAAAAAATGGACAAACGGGAATTTGAAACGACCAAATTCTCGGAATATAAAGACCAATTTCAATGGTTTTTATTAGCCGGATTTATCTTTTTGGTCTTGTATATTATTGTATTGGAACGCGAAACCCAATGGTTGCGAAAATTGAATTTGTTTAACGAATTAGAGAGAGAGAATTAGTAAAAAGTGCGAATAAGTTGAAAGCGGAGCGCAGCGACGTCCCGTTGATGAAGGAAACGGGATAGCAAATAATTGAAAATGTAAGATGAAACAACTGTGGAACTCTGTGAAAAACTCTGTGATACTCTGTGGTAAAGAATATAAGAATGAGAAAAATGTAGATTTCTCACTACGTTCGAAATGACAGCGGTTGTCATTCCGACAGAGCGACGAAGGAGCGACAGCCTGTCCCGATGAAAGTCGGGAAGGAATCTCATCAAATCACCAAATAACCAGATAACCAAATAACCAATATCATCAAATAAACCTATCATCAAAAAAATGAAATCATATATTATTATCATATTAAGTTTAATCAGCATTGTAAACGGACAAGCCCAACAAAAGGCACAAAAGCCGGATAAAACGGTTGAAAAATACATTAACCAAGGCCTTCGTGCTTATGATAAAGCCGATTACAGAGAAGCAGAATTGGATTTTAGAAAAGCACTGGCAAATGATCCGGTTAATGCCGTAGCATCCTACAATCTGGGGTTGACCCAAACGGAATTAGATAAAAATTTAGAAGCGGCTCATTATTTTGAAAAAGCAGCCAAACAAGCAAATGATCCATTGCTAAAATCAAAAGCATACTTTAATCAAGGCAATGTTTGGTTTAACAAAAAGAAATATGAAAAAGCCGTTGAAGCCTATAAAAATGCCTTGCGACAAAATCCGTCGGACGAAGAAGCCCGTTACAATTTGGCATTGGCACAGCTAAAACTTAAACAACAACAAAAGCAAAATAAGAACAAAAAGAATCAAAAAAATAACAAGAATCAAAAAAACAAGCAGCAAAACAAACAAAATAAAAAGCAACAAAATAAAGACCAAAAAAATAAAAAAGGCCAAAACAAACAAGGACAAAACAAAAAAGACCAACAAAAAAACAAAAACGGTCAAAATAAAAAGAATCAAGACAAACAAAACAAAAAAGACCAAAACAAGAACGGTAAAGGCAAGCAA
>WFZY01000063.1 GCA_015489265.1 Flavobacteriaceae bacterium
GATTTTGTTACGTTATCAACCTGACAATGAGAATATTAAATCTTTAATTGCTGATTTGCAAACTAAAGACAAACCCTACGAAGACACCTTGGAAGTGCGACGATTAAAAGCTGAAATCAGAAAACACGAAGCCATTGGTGCTTTGCGATATATAGGAGTTCCCGAAAAAAATATGCATTTCTTAAACATGCCGTTTTACGAAACAGGAACCATAAAAAAGAAACCTTTGGGCAAGGAAGATATTACCATTGTAAAAGATTTGATTGCATCTATTCGCCCCCATCAGATTTTTGCCGCCGGTGATTTAGCCGACCCACACGGAACACATAAAGTATGTTTGGATGCCATTTTTGCTGCTATAGACATCTTAAAACCACAAGATTTTATGAAAGATTGTCGTGTATGGCTGTATCGTGGCGCTTGGCATGAATGGGATGTGCCGCAAATAGAAATGGCGGTTCCTATGAGTCCGGATCAGGTATTACGCAAACGAAAAGCTATTTTTTATCACGAAACCCAAAAAGACGGCGTGATGTTTCAAGGCAATGATCCACGCGAATTCTGGGTAAGAACCGAAGATAGAAACCGGCAGACAGCCGAAAGATATAACAAATTGGGATTGGCAGATTACGCAGCAATTGAGGCATTTAAACGCTACCATTTTTAGTTGAAAGTGCGATTGAATTGTTAATGAGATTTTTCACTACGTTCGAAATGACAATTAATGAACAAAATGTTCTGTGAAGTACTTCAATTCGCACTTGGCACTTTCTACTTTATTGCTTTTGACTCAATTAACCTAATAAAAAAGTAGAAATTAAAAGAGGAAGGTATCTATCTTAGAATCGATTAACTCCCTACAAAAGTAGAGACACGCAATTAACCAACATCACCAATTAACCAGATAACCATTTCATCAAATTACCAATGAAATCAACATACATATTTTTTATCTTTTTTCTTGTTCTTAATCATATGCATGGACAAAACCAACCAGCTTACCAAAACCTAATGCCAAAACCTAAAAACTTAACTATACATGAAGGACGCTTTGTTTTGGATGCCGGTTTTCAAGTAGCTATTCCCGATAAATCAAGTCGTCGGGTGCAGATTACTGCCACCAAATTTATTAGGCGGTTGACCAATCGGACGGGGTTGTTTGTAAAATATGGTTTTCCTGTTGGTCTTAAATCTTCATCCAAAGCTGCCATAGTGGTACATTATAATAGAAGTGGTGATTTAAAACTGTATGAAGATGAGTCTTATCAAATAGACATTACATCTAAACAGATTGTCATTAGTGCAAAAACTGATTTGGGAGTGATTTATGCTTTTGAAACTTTGTTGCAATTACTTGATAATGATAAAGATAGCTATTTTTTTCAAAATGTAAGTATTACAGACAAACCTGCTTTTACGTGGCGTGGTTTAATGATTGATGCGTCGCGGCATTTTGAACCGGTTGGGGTGATTAAGCGTAATTTGGATGCAATGTTGGTAGCAAAAATGAATACATTTCATTGGCATCTGTCAGATGATCAAGGATTTAGAGTGGAAATAAAAAAATATCCGCAGTTGATACAAAAGGCATCAGACGGACAGTATTATACACAAGCACAGATTAAAGATATCGTACAATATGCAGCGGATCGAGGTATCAGAGTGATTCCTGAAATTGATGTACCCGGACATGCAACGGCTTTGGTAACGGCTTTTCCTGAAATTGCCAGTCAAAAACAACATTACCGGTTAGAACGCAATGCCGGTATTTTTGATCCGACTTTAGATCCGACGAATCCGAAAACTTATGAGGTTTTAGATCAAATTTTTAAAGAATTATCCAAATTATTTCCGTTTGAATATGTGCATATCGGTGGGGACGAAAACAGGGGAAGACAATGGGACGCTAATAGCGATATTCAAGATTTTATGAAGAAACATAATTTAAAAAGCAATCATGAACTTCAGACTTATTTTAATGTCAAATTGCAAAAAATACTCCATAAATACCATAAGAAATTGATGGGCTGGGAAGAAATAAGGACCAAACAAATGCCCAAAACCGCCTTAATTCATGTTTGGCGCGGCAAAGCCGGAGAATCTTTGGTAAAAACCGTTAAAAAAGGTTACAAAGCCGTTTTGTCCAATGGTTTTTATATCGATTTAATGTTGCCGGCAGTATCACATTATAAAACACAGTTAATTCCTAATCAAGCAAACTTAACACCCGAAGAAAAAGCCCGTATTTTAGGAGGCGAAGCAACCATGTGGGGCGAATTGGTTACCCCTTTTACCATTGATTCCCGTATTTGGCCTCGTACTTTAGCCATAGGTGAACGCTTATGGACCAATCCTGAAAAAATAGACATTGATAATATGTATGACAGATTATTTACACAAAGTTATCATCTTGAAGAACTGGAGATTGCACATATCAAAAACAGAGATGTTATTTTAAGAAATATTACCCAAAATCAAGATATTACCCCTTTACGACTGTTAAGCCGTTTGTACGAACCGCTTAAAGGTTACACTCGTAATAAAGGCGGCACCGAATATCAAACCTATTCTCCTTTTATGCTTTTTGCCGATGCTTGTTCGGCAGATGCACCGGATGCTCTGTATTTTAACCGCTTGGTAAAATCTTACTTGCAATCACATGCTGTAAAAGATAAAAGGGCAATAATTACTTGCTTAAAACGATGGAAAGATAACCATCATAAATTAATGTCTTTGCGACCCAATCCTAAATTGGTCGCTTTATATCCGATGTCTGCTTCTTTAGCCGATTTATCTCAAAGTATGATTCGATTATCCAATAACTTGGCGGATATTGACACCACTTTTGTAAAAAAGCTCAATGCCCAATATCAAAAAGCTTTGCTTACATATAATGATGTAGAGTTACCTTTGGCAAATTCTTTAAAAGCATTGATCAATGATTGGTTGGCAGCCAAAGGATTGAAAAGTATAAAATAGCAATATTTATGAAACTTCTTTTGTGATTTATAAATAAAATAAATGGTATTGTGATGTAAGATTACAAGTGGATTTATTGGCCGGTTTAATGATTAACACGGATCATATCGATTTTAACAGTCAAATTTCAGTAAAAATTATAATATTTTTTTTCCCAACATATTAAATATATTTTTAGTAATTATACTAAAACCGCTTATAAATAAAGGACTTATAAGTATTTTACACATCTCTTTTTGAAAAAATAGAGATTGTAATTAAAATCACATTAACATTTTTTTTAGAAAAATGACATTTAATACTTTGTATTTAGATGAAAATCATTATATTTACAGCTGAATTAAAAGCTAAAATAACAAGTAGTATTATGAGAAAATCAAATTGGTTGACCCAATCTGTTCTTGTAGTTATGATTTTCCTTATGGGATTATCACAACTAGCAGCCCAAGAAACAGTAGAC
This sequence comes from Flavobacteriaceae bacterium, assembly GCA_015489265.1. Classification (GTDB taxonomy): domain Bacteria; phylum Bacteroidota; class Bacteroidia; order Flavobacteriales; family Flavobacteriaceae; genus WGBX01. The sequence goes on from WFZY01000063.1 coordinate 3,440, forward strand.
GCTGTAATGAAAGCGCGGGGTCTGTCTGACAAAGACAAGATTGCTGCTGTAAAAACCTTCATGCCTCGCGGAGGACGTGATGAGTACTTTGGTATTGTAGGTACCGGTAACTCGGGAACCATGATTGTATATGGTATCCCCAGTATGCGTATCTACAAATATGTGGGTGTGTTTACACCTGAGCCATGGCAAGGTTTCGGTTTTGACGACGAAAGTTCGCTTTTGTTGAAAAAATCTAATCCGGATGATATTATTCCGACCTATGGAGATATGCGTTTCCCCGCATTTTCCGAAACCAATGGCAAATACGATGGTAAATATGCTTTCTTCTCTGATGGTGCCAATGCCCGTATTGCACTTTTAGGATTAGATGACTTTGAAACCAAACAGGTTTTGTCTAATACCATTTTAAAAAGTGTTTTTCCCGAAGCGGTTGTGACACCAAATACCGAATATGTTGTACAATCCGGACAATTCCCTATGCCTTGGGATAACAAAGTAACCGATATGGCAAAAGCCAAAAACGGTATCACTTTCTGGAAAGTTAAACGTATTGAAAAAGAAGGTGAACACAAAGGTCGTATTTTAAAGGAAGAATCATTTACGGTTGAAATGCCGGCTTATACATTAGATTATAATGATATAGGTAAAGGTGCTTCTGACGGCATGATGTTCGGTTTGGCTTTCAATAACGGTAAAACTTATGTTTATGCTTTGGATTATAAAAAAGCTGCCGGTTTGAAAAAAATCCCGACTACTTCATCGCAATTTGTACCATTGGATGCCGTTAAAAAAGCCGGTGCTTTAAGCATGATAGAATTACCTGCTTCTGCCAATATGGTAAAAGTTTCCCCTGATGGAAAATATGTAATAGTTGCCGCTGACAATGTTTTGACATTGGATGCAGCTAAAATCAAATCTAATTTAGGAAAAGACGTTAAAGCCGATGCTGTTATGCACAAATCTACAGCTATCGGTAAAGGTGTGGTAGATGTAACCTTTGATTATCGCAAAAATGTTGCTTATGCTTCAGCACATGACGATAGCAAAATCGTTCGTTTCAACTATGTTGACGGTAAAAAAATGGACGAAGTTAAATTAGACTTCAAACCTTCTTATTTGACTACCCCGCAAGGTTTATCAGCTGCACCGCATTCAAACTATTTGATTGCTGTTGATAAAGAAGCTTATTTGAAAAACTTACCTAAAACCGGTCCGGTTCGTCCCAGTGTACAACATTTGATTGACATATCTGCCGATAATGAAATGGTAGATACTTATACCATGACGTTGCCGCAAGCTAACGTTTACGGTAATATTGCCATTTTAAGAACAACCATCAAACCGATTATTCGTTATCCTACGGGAACCAACTCACGTACAGGTGAAGCTTCACCGTTCCGTGCTGTTGCCGGTCAAGAAAAAATTGAACGTCAAGGTAACCGGGTGCACGTATTCGGTACGTTGATTCGTTCTCACATTACCCCTGAAATCGTTGAAGTTAATGAAGGCGATATCGTTTCATTCCACTTAACCAACTTGGAAAGAGCAGAAGATGAAACCCACGGATTTACGGTTGATACTTACGGAAAACACGGTTCATTTGAGCCGGGTAAAACTGCTTCTTTAACTTTTGTAGCTAACAAAGCCGGTGTATTCCCTTACTATTGTACTGAGTTCTGTTCTGCATTGCACTTGGAAATGGAAGGTATCTTATTGGTAAGACCTAAAGGATATAAAGGCGGTCCTGTTGGTGATGTTAATGAAAAATTGACCAAAGAACAATTGGCTCAATACAAAAAAGATTACGAAAAGAAACTTAAAGTTATCAAACAAACAGGTGATGTTATCAATAGTGTGGTTGATTACCTGAAGAAAAATCACTTCGAAAAATATCCTTACGTAAAAGCTTTGGTTGATGATGCTTTTGACCAATTGAACAAAGGTAAAATGGCAGAAGAAAAATATAAAAAATATGCCAAAGAAGGTAAATGGAAAGATGCATTCTTATGGGCAGAACAATATTTCCAATACCAAGTTAAAACGGCTGATGTTGGTTTGAGAGCTAAAAAATTGTTAGGTGAGAAATTAGCCAAAGAACAATAATATAATATAATGTATAAAAATTCTAAATTGAATTGGATTATGAAAAATATAAAAAATAAATCTTGGTTGCGTATCGTTAGTGCAGCCATGTCCTTGATGCTTGTTGCATTGTTTGCCACCAGTTGTGGCGGTAACGGCGAAAAAGGCAAAAAAGCCGGTGCCACCGGTGATATAGGTGCGCCGAGAGGAAAGGAATCTTTCCAAGACATTGTAAAACGTAGAGGTTTAAATGAAGATGATGTTTTAGCAGCTGTTAAAACATATACCCCTGATAATGTTAAAGATGAAGCGATTACCGCTAACTCGGGAGGTCAAGAAGGGAACATGCCTTCATATGTAGTTCCTTCCATGCGTATGGTTAAATATATTCCGATTAACACCCGTCAACCTTATGCCGGTTACGGTTATTCCGAAGAAACCTATAACTTGATGAAAAAAGGTTTTATCGATGGTACTGAAATCTTATGGGGGGATACCCACCACCCGGGCTTCTCAGAAAAAAACGGAGATTATGACGGCAAATGGATGGTTATTAATGACAAAGCCAACCCTAGAGTTTATGTAGTCAATTTAAAAGACTGGTATGTAAAACAAGTTATTCAAAACCCGATTTTCCGTTCAGACCATGGTGGTTGTTTCTTTACGCCGAATTCTGAATATTTTATGGAAGCTTGTCAATATCCGGCACCTTTTGATAGAAAATATTATCCTTTAACCGAAGCCAATTATCACAAATATTGGAGAGGTGGGGTAACCTATTGGAAATTTGATGATGATAAAGGTACTGTAGATCAATCTAAATCCTTTACGTTTGAATTTCCGCCTTATACGCAAGATTTATCCGATGCCGGTAAAGAAAAATCCTATGGTTGGGGCTTTACCAACTCATTCTGTTCAGAAGTATATTTCGGTGGTATTATGAAAGGACGTCCACCGTTTGAAGCCGGTTGTTCTTCAAGAGACGTTGACTATTTGCACGTTACCAATTGGAAAAAAGCCGAAGAATTATTCAAAGCCGGTAAAATCGGTCAAAAGGTCATCAATGGTATGCACGTGATTACCATTCCCGAATCTATCAAATACGGTTTGTTATATTTGATTCCGGAACCCAAATCACCCCACGGTGTAGATGTGAACCCTAGTGGTGAATACATCATCGTTGCCGGTAAATTGGATTCTCATGCTTGGGTTTACAAGTTTGATAAAATCATGAAAGCCATCAAAGATAAAAACTTTGAAGGTAAAGATGAGTATGGTATTCCTATTATTCCTTTAGAAGCTGCGCTTCATGGTAGTGTTGAAGTTGGTTTAGGACCCCTTCACAACCAATACGACAGCAGAGATGGTGTGGTTTACACATCTATCTATGTAGATTCTCGTGTCACCAAATGGAATTACAAAACTTTGAAAGTTTTGGATTATGTACCATCACATTACAATATCGGTCACTTGGTTTCATATCACGGAGATACTGAAAAACCCAAAGGTAAATATTTGATTGCTTTGAATAAATTATCTATTGACCGTTTCAATCCGGTAGGACCTTTGCACCCGCAAAACCACCAATTGATTGATATCGCTGCTGAGCATCCTAAGTTAATTTACGATTTACCTTTGCCTATGGGTGAACCACACTATACGATTATGATGGATCGTAATTATTACGAGAAAAATAATTTGGAAGCATATCCTGTCGGTACGGACATTGTTAGCATGTCTAAATCACCTTATGCTACCGAAGCCGGTGCCGAAAAAGTAGAAACCAAAGGTAATACCGTAGAAGTATTCGGTACCATTAAGGATGGTAAAGTAACCCCTGCTGATATCAATGTTAAACAAGGACAAGATGTTGTATTGCACTTGACTAACTTGGGACAAACCCCTTATGATCATTATGTTTACGAATTGGTATCTTATGACAAAATGTATCCGTATGCACCGGGTGAAACGGCTACTATCAAGTTTAATGCTGAAAAAGCCGGCGTTTATCCGATTGTTATTGACTCGCAAAACAGTCCTGAAAAACGTCAATTGGTTGGTCACTTAACCGTATCATTTGATCAAGGTGCAGAAAATCAACGTGTTTTGGCTTTAACCAAACGTATCAACTGGGATAACAAAGTACAAGCTTTCAAACCTTCTGCAATTGAGTTGAAAAACATGTTGCCGGGTGAAATGGAATTCTTGAACTATGGTTGTAACGCTTGTCACAAATTCGGTGAGCCGTTCAACGGACCTGATTTGTTAATGGTACACAAACGTAGAAGCGATAAATGGTTGAAAGAATGGATTTTGAATCCGGAATCAAAATACAAAGATGCTGATATCGAAGCTTTACGTCAACAATTCAAATTGGCAATGCCTAACCAACACGTTGACCCGAAAGATGTTGACAAGTTGATTAAGTATATGAAAGCTAAATCTGAACAAGTCGTTAAAGAGATGTCTAAATAAACATTTAATTGTTTGTAATATCATGAATTGGGCTGTCAATCTGGCAGCCCAATTTGTTAAAAAATAATTATTAAAAAATTTGACTCTTATTTAAAATCATTATAAATTTGTTTAAAATTTAAAAACGGACTATTATGAATGACAAGGCAAAAAAATTTAAACTGTTATATATGGTTTTCGGACTCTTGGGAACCGGTTTAATTGTAGCTATATATTTCTTACCTATATGGTGGGTAGCGCTGCAAAGTATCCAATACCCAAAAGCTATGTATCCCAAAGGGATTCGTATCGAATTCAAATATAACGGGGTTTATAACGGCTGTAAAGGCGTACGCGAACGTGCCGAATTGGCAATGGATGCCGGTGCCAACTGCTTGATTGAGATGAATAAAATCAACCACTTTATAGGTATGTATCCTATTGTACAAGGTGTAAATGATTTGGATGAACTTAATAATCATGTTCCATATCCTATCTATGCAGGAGATAAAATACCGGCTGATAAAATTCC
>WFZY01000064.1 GCA_015489265.1 Flavobacteriaceae bacterium
ATACGCAAACCATCTTGCGTATCAATTTCGGCTTCGCGGTATTTATCAACAAAATATTTGATGACTGTATCTAAATCAAAATCGGGGGACACCGTCATTTTATTTTTACTCATAAAGTATGATGGATACGTTTGACGCAATTCGGACAAGCTTTTGCCGCTTTCAGCCAAATAAGATAAAATTAAGGCAATACCGAGCAAAGCATCTCTGCCGGCATGCAGTTTGGGATAAATGACCCCGCCATTGCCTTCGCCACCAATTACAGCATTGACTTCGCGCATCTTTTCGACCACATTGACTTCACCGGTTTTGGCTTTAAAATATTGTACGCCGTAACGGTCTGATAAGTCTTTTAAAGCACGGGACGATGACAAATTAGACACGGTATTGCCCGGATTTTTAGACAAAATATAATCGGCGGCGGCAACCAAAGTGTATTCTTCGCCAAACATCTTGCCGTTTTCGTCTATCAATGCCAACCGATCGACATCGGGGTCCACAACGATGCCTAAATCCGCCCCCGATTTAGGGACTTGCTGCATAATGCTTTGCAGATTTTTTTCAAGCGGTTCCGGATTATGTTGAAAGTTACCGGACACATCGCAAAACAAGCAGTCGTAAGTAACATTCAGCGCATCTAACAATTTCGGGATAGCCAAACCACCGGTGGAATTAATGGCATCAATAACAACTTTAAATCCGGCAGTTTTGATAACATCCGTTTGCACTTCGTCCATAGCCAAAATAGCAGCAATATGTTCATCGATATAACCGTTGGGGTTAGAAATAATCCGGCCTAAATCATCTACCGAAGCATAATCAAAATCATTTTGTGCAATGATTTGTAAGAGTTTTTGTCCATCGGCAGCCGATAAAAATTCGCCTTTTTCATTTAGTAATTTTAAAGCGTTCCATTGTTTCGGATTATGACTTGCCGTTAAGATAATGCCACCGTTGGCTTGTAATCCGGTTACCGCCATTTCGACACTCGGCGTGGTTGACAAACCTAAATCTATGACATCAATACCCAATCCGGTCAGCGTATTTTGCACGATATTTTGAATCATAGGACCTGACAAGCGGGCATCACGTCCAATAGCAACTTTCAGTTTTTTATCCGGAAATTTTTCTTGTAGCCACGTACCGTATGCCGAAGCAAATTGGACGGCATCTAAAGGGGTTAAATTCTCGCCCGGACGACCGCCAATAGTCCCGCGAATACCTGATATACTTTTGATTAAACTCATTATTTACTGGTTATTTGTTGATTTGGTTAATTGGTTATTTGATGTTTATTGTCATTAATAATTTAATCTTTTCAGTATTAAGATTTCTCGTCGCTCGTTCCTCGCTCTGTAGAAATGACAACTGCTGTCATTTCGATTCCGACGTATGTCAGGAGAGGAATCTTATTTTTCAATTTTTCATTATCAATTATAGACTATATTATTCCGCTTGGCACTTTCTACTTTTCACTTATTTTAATGCATCAATTTGAATAACAATTCGTTTAAAATATCTTTATGGGTCATGCTACCCGACTCAACGCCTTTGCTTTTTAGATCCGCATCTTTGAGATAACCGATATTGCGACTCACTTTTTTCATCGGATATTTTTGAGCAGCGACTTGGTATTCACTGACAAAATACGAATTGATTCCAAGGGCTTTGGCTACACTGAATTTGGATTTGTCGTTTAACGTATGATAAATAAATAAATCTCTGAAAAAACCGTAGAGCAAAGCAATCGTCACAATAATCGGGTGTTCTTTTGGATTAGCGGCAAAGTAGCGAGCAATCTTTTGGGCTTTGAGATAATTGCCGGTTGCGACCGCCGATTTGAGCTCAAAATTATTATAATCTTTGCTGATGCCGATGTGTGTTTCAATAATTTCTGGAGTAATGGCGGCATTTTTTTCAAGAATAACATCTAATTTTTGCATTTCATTGTAAATGCGAGACAAATCCGTACCTAAAAAATCAATCAGCATTTGCGCACTTTTGACATCGATAGGATGCTGCATGCTTTTAAGCGTGTCGATAATCCAATTTAAAGTATCGCGTTCATACAATTTTTTGCTTTCAAAATAAACGCCTTTTTTGAGAATTTGCTTGTATACCTTTTTGCGTTTATCGAGTTTTTTGTATTTGTAAT
>WFZY01000065.1 GCA_015489265.1 Flavobacteriaceae bacterium
TTACTTGTATTGGTATTTTGAATTTTGATACCGGTATTAGCATTGTTAGCAGTAGAAGTACCGGTGTTTAGAATATCCATTTTGGCAGTTGGTGTATTTGTATGTCCAATAGAAATATTTCCGGTATGATAAATATTATCTAAAATATTGTCTGGTGCACTGCCTGTTCCTACTTCTAGAAAATCAATATCACTATTGCTTGATGAAGGTAGGGTTACGGAATTCCCATTTGAGATGCTTAATGTGCTCCCATTAATTGATAAAGTTTGTAACTCATTGGTTGCATCAGCATCAGCATCATCGGCATTCTTGATATACCCCATATTGCTAATATCAGTATCGGATAGATGCGTATCGGCATCGGTAAAACTGCCACCACCGTTTGATAATGTAACGGTATTACCTGTTTTAGAAATAGTTTGCAACTCGTTAGTAGCGTCTGCATCGGCATCATCGGCATTTTTGATGTAACCCATGGCGCCGATATTGGCATCGGTTAAATGCGTATCGTTGTCAGTGAAATTGGCGGTTATATTTTCCAATCCGTTGCTGCGTGCTAGCGTCAAAGTTTTGGTTGCTGTTCCTGAAAATGCAGCAGAATTGACCACACCGTCCGTTCCCGAGCCACCGCTTACGTCATCGTCAGCCGGCACAAACTGGGTACCGTTAAATTTTAATACTTGTCCGTTGTTTGGTGTTGTACTTGATACGGGAATACCTTGAATGTTGTCGACTTGGGTTAAATAACCATTGTTTGACACATAGTTATCCACTTGTGTTTCAGACAGATGTGTATCACTGTCAGTTACACTACCTCCACCGTTTGAAAGCGATATCGTGTTGCCTGTTTTACTGATAGTTTGTAATTCATTAGTCGTGTCGTGGTCCGCATCGTTAACATCATCCCCATCGGATAAACCGGATGGTACATTGGACAAATCGGTAAAATTGCCACTAAATACATTGCCGGCTTTATCGGCATATTTGGCGTAAGGGACGTATTTTAATTCGCTGGTGCCGAAATCTTGATAACCGCTTCCCGTGTCTATTTCTACTTTTAAAAATTGAGCATTTTCCCAATTTATTGCTGTAAAATCATCGGTGGTTGTTCCTTCACCAATTTGTAAAACAATAATACCATTAGTATCTGTAATCGTGTTGTGGGTTTCTTGATAAATATTTGCAGTGCCATTTTGCAAAATAGTAAACCTGACATCAACCGCTTGATTTTGAATTGCATTACCATTATCATTTAAAATGGCTTTGTAATTAAAACTTGAATTTTGACCCCATACAAAATGTCCAAAAAGTAGTAATAAAAGTAAATAAATGTGTTTCATCTTATGATTATTTTTATAAATTATAAGACAAAACTAAAGGCAAACTATTCTGATAAAAACATAAAAAAGGTAAACGACCAGAAACAGCCCTTAAATGACATTTTTATTTATTTAAAAGGAAAAAGAATTGCATTTCCCATTATAAAAAAGCTACCTCTTTAAAAGAGATAGCTTATGTTAATTTAAACTTTCGAAAAACTATTTTTTTCCATTCTGTCTTTTTTCTTGACGCATGCGTTTTTCATACATTTGCGCATCAATTACTGCGACAATGGTCATATTGACAATTTCATCGGCAGTAGAACCAACTTGCAAGATATGCACCGGTTTGTTCATACCCATCATAATGGGACCGACCATTTGGGCACCGGTTAATTCTTTAACCATTCTGTAAGCAATATTGGCGGCATCCAAATTGGGAAAAATCAAAGTATTGACTTTCTTGTTGACCAAATCTGAAAACGGAAAAGATTCTTTTAATAATTTTTTGTTCAAGGCATAATCCGCTTGCATTTCGCCATCAATACTTAAATCGGGATATTTTTCTTTAAGGATTTTAGTGGCTTTTTTCATCTTTTGAGCATCGGGATGTTTAGAAGATCCGAAGTTTGAAAATGACAATAAAGCAATGTTCGGTTTAATTCTGAACATTTTAACCACTTCAGTTATCATAGAAGTCATTTGAACAATATCATTAATATCAGGATTGATAACAATAGATGAATCAGCAAAAAATAAAGGTCCCTTGTTAGTAATCAATAAGGTTGATGCAAAAACTTTTTCTACACAAGGCCGTTTACCTATTACTTGAATCATTGGTTTAAAAATTGTGCCGAAGCTGCGTGAATAACCCGAAATAATGGCATCGGCTTTACCGGTTTCGACCATCATAGCACCGAAATAGTTCCGGTTACGCATCAACTTGCGGGCTTCAATCATGGTAATACCCTTTCGTTGGTGTTTTTGCCAAAATATTTCGGCAAATTCTTCAACCATTTCATTGGCTTCCGATGAAATCACATCAA
>WFZY01000066.1 GCA_015489265.1 Flavobacteriaceae bacterium
ATAAACAGCAAATAGCTAATGAGTTTGCATTTTTGCACCGGCTTTACGAAAGGTATCGCTCACAATTCCCCGAATTTCAATATCTATCAATGGGTATGAGCGGTGATTATCCTATCGCTATTGCCAATGGTAGCAATCTGATACGGGTCGGCTCGGCAATTTTCGGTAGCCGTGATTATAAGTAAAGCTTTTTGGAAAAAGAAAAAATCTAAGTAATATCTTTACATATTTTTCAACTCTTGAACTACTTTGGTCAAAGCAGCTTTGGCATCACCAAAAAGCATGGAAGTTTTTGGATTGTAAAACAATTCGTTTTCAATACCGGCATAGCCCGGTTTCATACTGCGCTTATTGACAATAATATTTTTGGCATTTTCAACATCTAAAATAGGCATACCGTAAATAGGACTGCTCGGGTCGTTGTGTGCCGCTGGATTGACGACATCATTAGCACCGACTACTAAAACGACATCGGTATTGGCAAATTCGTTATTAATGTCATCCATATCGACCAGTTTGTCATAATCGACATTGGCTTCTGCCAGTAAAACGTTCATGTGTCCGGGCATACGTCCGGCAACGGGATGAATGGCATATTTGACATCGATACCTTTTTTGGATAGCAATTCTTCCAATTCGTGTAGGACATGTTGGGCTTGCGCTACAGCTAAACCATAGCCGGGAACGATTATGACTTTGTTGGCATAATTGAGCAAAATAGCGGTATCACTCGGTCCGGCTTCTTTGATGTTGCCTTGAATCTTGCTACCGTTACCGGCAGTAGCGCTACTTTCACCAAATGCCCCGAAAACAACAGCCGACAACGAACGGTTCATAGCTTTGGTCATGGCAACGGTCAGAATAGTTCCGGCAGACCCTACCAAAATACCACCGGTCAGCATAGCCATATTGTCATAAAGGAATCCGCCAAATGCTGCTGCTAATCCAGTAAATGAATTTAATAAAGAAATCACTACCGGCATATCGGCACCGCCAATCGGTAAAACGAATAAAACCCCATAAAGCAGGGCTAAACCAAACAAAACATAAATATAGATAGGATTAGTCACTTGCGTTGCAATAATATAACCGGCAAATGCTATAATGACTAAAGCTAATAAGGTGTTGAGAATGTTGTATTTGGGTAAGCGGATAGGCTTGCGTAGTTTGCCGCTTAATTTGCCCCAAGCAATCATACTACCGGCAAAAGAAATACTTCCGATAACCAAACCGGCAATTATCATCAGCATTTTAGAGGTGTGTCCTATATTATGTGAGAATTCCATTAAGCCGATTAATGCGGCTGTGGCACCACCCATACCGTTAAAGAAAGAGACTAACTCGGGCATTTTGGTCATTTCGACCTTTTTAGCTATGCCCCAACCAATTACTGTCCCGATTAAAATAGCTATAAATATTAATGCATAAACAAATCCGGGGACTTGTATGTTTGCTGTTTTAGGATAAATAAATATCGTGCCGAGTATAGCTAACAACATACCGAATGCGGCATATAGATTACCTTTTCTTGCCGTTTTAGGACTACCAAGCATTTTCAATCCGATAATAAAACCTACAGATGCTATTAAATATAAAATATTGAGTAAAGCTGTTTCCATTATTTTTTCGTTTTAAACATGTCCAACATTCTATCCGTAACGACAAAACCGCCTACCACATTAAGCGTTCCCAAAACAACAGCAACAAAACCAATAGCCAAGCCTAATTTGTAATTGGGATCCATGTGTAGCATCACTAAAATAGCACCGATAATCACGACACCGTGAATTGCATTTGCCCCTGACATCAGTGGTGTGTGTAGTACTGCCGGTACATGTCCTATAATTTCGACCCCGACAAAAACCATCAAGATGACAATATATATCATCTGAATATTTTGTTGAAAAAAGTTGAGTAATTCTGTCATATTTATAAAATTTAAGTTAGTGTAATTAATGTTACTTACAAGCAATAAAAATACAACAAAATAAGATTAGTTTCAAATTTTAATTGGAAAAGTTTTATTAGCCCTCAAAACCACAAAAAAGCATCTTCAAGATGTTCAATTTCTTCGATATATTGATTTTTGATAATAGCAATGATATCAAAACGAATTTCAACATCCAAATTGTTCACTTTGACATAATAATTGGCAGCATTTTTTAAGAGATTGATTTTCTTTTTACTAACAAACATTTCGGGCTTACCGTAATAATCACTTGAACGGGTTTTGACTTCAATCACGGCTAATACATCACCTTTTTGTGCCAAAATATCAATTTCAGCATGACTGTATTGCCAATTGGTTTCCAATATCTGATAAGCCTTATTTTCCAAATACTTACGGGCTATCAATTCGCCTTGTTTACCTAAATCGTTGTGCTGTGCCATTATAGTGTTTGTAATTGATACTCACAAAGATATATAAAATTATTAAACAAAAAGACTGACAAAAAAGTACAAATTTCTTAAATCTTAAATTTTTAATACTATAATTTTACTGACAATTTTAAAACCAAAATCCTTACAAAACTAATTTGCTTTTAAGTGCTATAACCGGACTTTATAAAATAATCTGTTTGTATCTTTCATATTATCGAGGTAATATTTTATCTATTACAATATCAAAAACCCACTATACCCCAAAGG
>WFZY01000067.1 GCA_015489265.1 Flavobacteriaceae bacterium
CATCAAAGGTTACATCTGACCAAAATATTAAATTAAAAAATAAACAGATGAAAAGAAGAGAATTTTTAATAATGGGACTATTACTGATAGGTAGTATTATTTCGATATTTTTACCTGATGTCAAACCATTGAAACATATCATTGGTCCCAAACAATTATTACACGAAGTCAATAAACAAGGACGCTATATTACGACTGATGAAGTTGCTAAAATGATTATGGAAAAAGATCCGAGTTTATTGTTAATAGATATCCGAAGTCCTAAAGAATATAAAAAATTCACACTGGATGGTGCTATTAATATTCCGATGGACAAAATTATGGATAAAGACAACAAAGATTATTTTGATCAAGATGTTTATACGACTGTACTGTTTTCTAACGGTAGTAGTTTAGCCGATCAAGCATGGTTGCGTTTGCGTAGTTATGATTATAAAGGCAACAAGGTCATGAAAGGCGGATTGAATGAATGGTATCGCAGTATTCTCAATCCGCAAAAGCCGGCTGATGATATTTTGACGGCTAAATTGGAAAAGCAATATTTGTTTAGAAAAGGTGCCCAAATTTATTTTACGGGAGCAACGCCGGTAGCCGGTGGTGCATCCAAAAAATCTAAACCTGCAACTACGGGTAAGCCCATCGTGAAGCATAAAAAGAAAGAAGTAACCGGTGGTTGTGGATAGTGAGATGTTGCGAGCAACATCTCTAGTTGAAAGTTAAAAGTAACGTTTAATAAAACAACTGAAATTAGAAATTAGAAATCAAATAACCGGTTAACCGGTTAACCAAATAATCATAAATAAAAATGAAAAAAATATTTATACTACTTACCGGATTGTTACTGTTAAGTGCCTGTCATAATCAAAAAGGTATTGATGAACAAGAAACGGTACAAAATTGTAAAGCCAATGCCATTACACAAGAGCAATTGGTCGATATGCTTTATAGTAAAGGATTAAAAGATGTGCAATTTGTTGATATAAGAACACCCCACAAATATGCTGTTAGTCATTTGCCGGGTGCTATCAATGTGCCGATGAAAAATTTCTTTAATTCACGCTATTTTTCAAAGATTAAGAAAGATGCCGTATTGATGCTTTATGGAGAGGATGCTTCCACGCCAAGATTGATGGCATTGATGGCAGGACACTTTAAAAAAGGACATTTTAATGTAATCTTAGGTGGATATGATTTTATCAAAACTAAGATATTAGATAATTATGGAATTTACAGCGGTTTATATGACGATGAAGTCCCATTGGTTGATTATCAAAAATTTATTAATGAATACAGAAGCAGAGCAGGAGCAGGAGCGCCGGCACCAAAAGCCAAGCCGGCAGCTGCAGGCAAACCGATAGTCAAACATAAGAAAAAGGAAGTAACAGGGGGATGTGGATAAAGTAGAAAGTGAAAAGCGACAAATTGCGAATGTAGTGACGCACGGTCGTGCGTCCGAGCTGAAGCGCAGATGAATTGAAAATTGAAAAAGGAGAATTGAAAATTAGATTTCTCATTACGTTCGAACTGACAGAAAAATCAAATAATCAAATAACCGGTTAACCCCACGACAATAGTCGGGGCAGGCAAATAACCAATATCATCAAATAACCAGAAAGAAAAATGAAAAAATTAATTCTTTTAATAGTAATCATCGGCACATTGAGTGCTTGCAAACATAATTCGGCCATATATAAAGGCGATTTTGTAGGGAAGAAAGACGTCAATTTTGAAAATTTGGTTCGTTCCGGACAACCTAAAACTTTAGCTGAAATTTATTATGAACACGGCAATTTTATCAACACCAAACAATTTCCGCCGGTTGTTTCTGCTCAAAGTGTGTTAGACAATGGTAAAGATTGGCTGCTAATTGACATCAGAAGTCCGGAAGCATATGAAGCCGGACATATCAACGGTGCCTATAATGTGCCGAAAGATAAAGTTTTAGACTTTTTAACCAAAACCCAAAAAGCAGCTGCCTATCCCAAAGTGGTATTTATTTGCTATTCCGGTCAAATGGCTTCTTATGTTACGGGTATTACCCGTTATGCCGGATTTGATAATACCTATGTGATGCTTTACGGTATGGCTGGCTGGAACAGCCAATTTTCCGGTATTTTGAAAAAAGGTTTTGGTGACCGTTATCCTGAGATGATAGTTAAAGCGACTGATAAAGCAGAAGCTATTCCGGAACATAATAACGAATCAGTTATTCATAAAGGTATTGATTTGAGCAAACTGCCTAAACTATCCAAAAAATTACCGTCTATTTTGATTAGTGAACGGGCACATCAACTGCTAAAACAACCACGACCGGAATTTTTATTGAAAGATGACGAGTATTTTCCGGCACTTAAAAAAGATATTAATGCTTACTACAGCATATTTTACATACCAAAACCCAAATACTATGCAGCACATGTCAAAGGTTCGGTGCAATTTACCCCGCGTAAGGATTTGAGTTTAGATACGCGTTTGACTGAAATTCCTGCAGATAAACCGGTGGTAGTTTATTGTAAAACAGGTCATACCAGTGGTAATGCCACAGCATATTTGGATATGTTGGGTTACAAAGCACACAGTTTGATGTTTGGAGCGGGTGGTTTTATGTATAGCTTATGGAAACAAAAAGGTTGGATGGGTGATATTAGTAATGGAATCAACGATTTTCCCGTTGTTGAAGGTAAAAAACGCACCAATAACAAAATTGTAGCGGCAGCCCCTAAAAAAACAGCAGCACCCGGCAAACCGGTCGTCAAACATAAGAAAAAAGAAGTAACCGGTGGTTGCGGGTAAACTTGATATGTTTCAAGATTTGCTTATATAAGTTATTTTATGTTAGAAAAACGGACCTTAAAAAGTCCGTTTTTCCTATTTAAAGACTGCATAAAAACAATAAAATACGTGATATTAATAACCCATATTATTCATATAAGAACGCATTGAATTATATGAATCAACGATAGACAAAGGGGTGGAAAGCGGGTAACCCCGACTTAGAAATACCCCAAATTTGTTGGTATTACTTAGTCGCATGAAATTTCTATGAATTTTTCGGATTAATTCATAAGAATGATGCTTTTTAAATGAAATATAGAAATAACCTTGTACTTATGAATTTTATGAAATAGATCGAAATTATTGTTTTAAGTGTTTTTGAGCAGCCCTTGTTTAAATCTGTGATATACTCACAAAGTGGAACCTGCAATTAACGATTTTATCAAAATTTCATCCAAGGAAATTCTAATAGCAACTTATGAATATCCGCTTGCAGTTTGTTTGATCTGCTAATGTCTTGAGGTGAACCGGGATTGAAACTTTTATGGGCTAAACCTTGACGTATTTTTTTTACTTTGCGCATGGTTGGTATCGCATTTTTGTCGATAAAACTTTCTGAGAATCTTTTCCAAATATAATTGATAGCCAGTTCGTTAGGGTGAATAAAATCGTCTTTGTAAAAGCGGTAATCGCGTAAATCGTCGAGTAAAATTTCATAAGACGGAAAATAAAATATGTCTGAATCTAATTGATGAATTGCCGTGATTAAATGCGCTTTGCTGCGTTGATTTTCGACAAAACCATTTTTCAGGTGGCGAACAGGACTGATACTCATCAATATTTTTATATCGGGATTAATAGTTTTTACCAAGCGGATAATTTCTTTTAGTTCTTCTCTAATTACAGTAGGGGGTAAGAGAAGTTTTTCAAATTCGTTTTGGGGTACTTTATGGCAATTATTAACAATACTGCCCGACGCGTTATGCCGGTAAACCCAAGCGGTGCCAAAGGTCAAAAACAACCAATCGGCAGTTTTTAAAAATTTGCCTGCTTCACTGATTTTGTTGTTTATTGTGTTGAGAAAATCTTCTTTATCAGGGTTGTTAAAGTTGGAATGTAAGTCAAAACTTTTCCATAAATTTTGATGGTAAAACAAATGTTTTTTATCAAAAGTATGTTGATTTACAACGCGAAATATTAATTTTCGGATGGATACAGGGTTAAAAACCGTCCCAAAGGGATTGATTTGATTTTGAAATTGGTAATAATCCAATTTGTTTTTGATATGGGTTACAAAACACGAGCCCAATCCAAAAATTTTATCTTGATAGGTAATTTTTTCCGGACTAATGGGTATATCAATTACCGTTCTAAATTTCATCTTGCATTTGTTTTTGGTATGTTTGTCGCAAAACGCGTCGCATAATTTTGTTGGAAGCAGTTCGTGGCAATTTTTCGGTAATAACTACATCGTAAATTTTAAACAATGGATTGAGTTTTTGTTTAATCAATTTTTGTAATTCGTGTTGCAGCAATTCTTTATCCACAATACCATTTGGAACGATATACAAAACCAAACGTGCCGGACCACCTTCGGGCGGGCTTATGGCAATTGCAGCCGATTCGGTTACGGCAACATGCGAATTGACCAATTCTTCTATTTGTAACGAACTGACTTTGATACCGCCCAAATTCATACTGTCGTCGGTGCGTCCCATAACGCGATAGTAACCGTTTTCCATTCGGACTAAAAAATCACCATGACGACGTAGAACTTTTCCTTCGATTTTAGGCGTGTCTTCATAGTAAACTTGATGATGGTTACGGTTTAAGAGTTTAAAGGATAATCCCATAGCCGGCGGCAACAAAAAAACTTCACCTTTATCGGATAGCTTGCCTTCTTCATCAATAATCACAAATTCACTACCCAAGGCAGGTGTTGAAAAAGTAGAAGGTATATTAGTTTGTATCAGCGTTGACGTTACATAACCACCACCGATTTCGGTACCACCGCAATATTCAATCACCGGTTTGTTGCCGGCTAGTTGCATTAAATAAGTCATTTCCTGCGGATTGGAACTTTCGCCGGTAGAGCTGAAACATTTGATGGCTGACCAGTCAAAATTTTCCATAGTGCCGGCATTTTTCCAAGCACGAACAATACTCGGCACGACCCCTAGCATATTGACACCGGCATCTTGTACAAATTTGCCGAAATCAGCGCTCATCGGGCTGCCTTCAAACAAAGCGATGGTGCCGTTGTTGATTAAGGTAGCATAAATGAGCCATGGACCCATCATCCAGCCCAAATTTGTAGGCCAAGCCACGACATCGCCGGTTTTAATATCATGATGATAAAACCCGTCTGCAGCTGATTTTATGGCTGTTGTATGATTCCAAGGTATGGCTTTCGGACTGCCGGTAGTCCCCGATGAAAACAAGATTGTGGTAGTGTCTAATGGCGCCATGGTTTCGGAAGTAAATTGTGTGTTGTCCGATAAAAATTCGTCCCAAAAAACATCTTGTCGTCTGATGCGAACATCCGTATTTTCGATAGCGGGCACTATGATGATTTTACCGGCACCGGCTTGTAAAACTTTGTCGTAAAGTGGTAATTTTTTGCCGCCGCGTAGCAAATAATCTTGCGTAAAAACCAGTTTGGGCGGCGCAATATCAAACCGTACTTTGATTTCGTCCGGCGAAAAACTATCGGCAACCGTTACAACCTGCATGCCGGCTTTAATTCCGGCTAAATAGATGGCTACCGCTTCAATGTTCATTGCCATATCAATGCCGATGATATCACCTTTTTTCAAGCCGTTTTTGATTAAAGCATTGGCAATACGATTAACATATTGTTCTAATTCGGCATAAGATAGGGTTTGCCGTTTCGTTTCATTTTCTTTCTGATAAATAATTGCCGGCTGATTTTTATCTGCTTTAAAACACGAATCGACAATGTTCATTTGGGCATCTTTGAGCCATTGGGGTTGTTCCACATCGCTATCATCCAAAACAGTCGAGTAGGGGCTTTTGAGTTGAATATCAAGGGCTTTGACAGTTGCATCCCAAAAATCTGCATGCTTGGTGATAGACCATTGGTAAAAATCATGGTAATGCTCAAAACCTTGTTTTTGCATTTGCCGGTATAGGTTCGTTTTTTGAATGAAATCGGGGGTTGGCTGCCACATTTCCTTTAGGTTTAAAGTTTAAGTGATTAAAAAAATGAAAACATATTAAATTTCAATCTTGAATTTGGTTTTTAAATAAGCCAAATCTGGATATTTTTGAACCAACTTGTTAAATTTATCTTTTTTGGAATAAACCAACTCTTTTTTCTTTTCTTCTTTAACGTTAATCACAAAATCAATTTCGTAATTGTTGAGATTTTGGCGTAGAAATTTTAAAACCTTTTCTTTGGTGCGTTCCAATTCCTTTTTTAGCGCTTCACTGCTTAAGGTCAGATGAATTTTTCCATTTATGACACGTGGCTTGCGATCAATGGTTAAGATAGATAGTAGATTTTTTTCGTGATTTTTGCGCAGTTTATCTAAATATTCACGCCAGTATTTTTCAAAATCTTCTTGGCTGAAATCGTCAGTAGGTAATTGTTGTGCACTATCATTGCGTTTTTGTTCTTCAAGCTCTCGTTTCTTTTTAATAAAGCTGCCTATGGTAAAACCGGTACCACCGGATTGCCGGATTGTGGTATGTTCCGGTTGTTTTGTTGTCGATTGCAGATTTTGTGCAGGTGACTCTTCTATTTTGGATACCTTGGGTTTATTCTCATCACTATTATCAGCTGATTTATAAGCTTCTACAACTTTTACGGAATTTCTAAAATGTGAAGCCGGAATTATGTCAATGCTTTTTTTTTTGACTTCATCTAAATTGAGTGAAGCCAATTTCATCAATGTCAATTCGACCAGCAAATGCGGACTTTTACTCAATTTGTAGTTGATGTCGGTTTGGGTTGTCAGCTCTATGGCTTGCATCAAAAACGGCATATCAACGGCTTTGGCTTGCGCGACATATTGTTTTTTAATATTCTCGCTAACTTCCAGTAACTCAATGGTTTTAGAGTCTTTGGCGACCAGTAAGTCACGCAAATGGCTTGAGAGTCCGGCTATGATTAAATGGGCATCAAATCCTTTGTATAGCAAATCGTTAAAATAATTTAAAACCCCGGGTATATCATTTTTTAAGATAAAGTTCATCATTTGAAAATAAGCATCATAGTCGAGAATGCTCATGCTTTCGGAAACGACTTTCCGGGTAATTTTGCCATCGGCATAACTGACCACTTTGTCAAACATTGAAAGCGCATCACGCAAAGCGCCATCAGCTTTTTGGGCAATCAAAAACAGGGCATCTTCTTCGGCTTCCAATCCTTCTTTTTCGACTATGGATTTTAGGTGTTCTTTGATGTCAAAAGCATTAATCCGTTTAAAATCATAGATTTGACAGCGCGATAAAATAGTCGGGATGATTTTATGCTTTTCGGTCGTTGCTAAAATAAAAATCACATGTTCCGGCGGTTCTTCCAAAGTTTTCAGAAAAGCATTAAAAGCCGATGTTGTCAACATGTGGACTTCATCAATGATATAGACTTTATATTTGCCGGTTTGGGGTGGAATCCGTACTTGTTCGGTCAAGCTTCGGATATCATCAACACCGTTGTTTGAAGCGGCATCGAGTTCAAAAATATTGAAAGCAAAATCTTCATCAACAGTTTGTCCTTCGGTTTTATTAATCTCTTTGGCTAAAATACGGGCACAAGTGGTTTTACCGACGCCACGAGGTCCGGTAAATAGCAACGCCTGTGCCAAATGCCCTTTGGCAATAGCATTCTTTAAGGTGTTGGTAACTGCCTGTTGTCCAACGACATCTTCAAATTTTTGCGGTCTGTATTTTAAAGCGGATACAATATAATTCATAAATCAGATTATATGTAACAAAGATACGTTTTTTTTTATAATTGGCTAGTTCTAACAGGATAGTTTTATTTTGTAAATTGGTTTTAAGTGAATCTAAATTTGAAATATACTTTTACTTTTTTTAGAAAGATCATCCATTTAACATCTTATAATTAAACGTTAAAAAATTAATATTTGATAGTAAATATACGTAACAATTTTGTATTTTTATCGTCTATAAAAACAATCTTTAAAACTAACATATGAAAAAACTACTTCTGCTCGCCTTAATGATAAGTATCACAAGCTTACAGGCACAAAAAGCCGATCAAATAGTACAGAACTATATACAAAAAATCGGTGGTAAAAAATTGGAACAAGTTCATAGTATTTATAAAAAAGGTACGATGACGATGAACGGTATGGATTTCCCTATGGAAAGCTATCAAAGTACTTCCGGTAAAATATATACCAAACTCAAAATGATGGGGCAAGATATTGTAGCTTTGGCTTTTGACGGACAAAAAGGATACAGATTTGCCAATTTCAACTATGTTGATATTCCGGACAGTTTATCAACTCAGATTAAAGAAAAAGCCCAAAATTTATTTGGTTTTTTTTATAAATATAAAGAACATGGCAGGCATTTAAAATATCTCGGACAACAAAAATTTGACAGCATTCAAGCCGAAAGTTTACAAATTATTTTTGATAAGCCGATAGAAGGCGGCGTCAAGGATGCAGTTGCATTTTTTAATCCTGACAACGGTTTATTAATAGGGATAAAAGTTGTAAAAGACGGTCATATCATCATTACAAGACCTGTTGAATATAAAATATTTAAAAGTATTACATTACCAACTAAAGTAACGACTGAAGCCGATGGCAAAATTGTTCAAACAATTAAATTTGATACCATTCAAATCAACCCGCC
>WFZY01000068.1 GCA_015489265.1 Flavobacteriaceae bacterium
AGCAAAAAAGTCAATATTAAAGCGGACAAAAATTTTTTCATTTAACGGTAGTTTTTTCTTAAAAATTTGACCAAATACCACAACAGCACAAACGGAATAACCACCAACATACCGGTGGCTATCAAGTATGATTTTTTCTCGTCCTCGGTAAATTTGACATTACAAGAACTACATGCCAAACTGATTTTAGGCAAGACGGTCAGTAACAATACAATGAGTCGTTTTTTCATTTTAATCAATATAAATCAGATTATACAAAACCGGCCAAAGTGCCACGACAAAAAACCAAAACAAGCCGACTGTTAGTCCGAAACTTTTTTGTTGATCAAGCTGTTGATTTTTAACGCGTTTCAACGCCCAAATCAAAAGTAGTAAACCAATCAAAACATGTAAACCGTGCAAGGCGATAATCGTGTAAAAAAATGATGTAAATAAGCCACGTCCGGTGTGCATACCGAAAATCAAAATTCGTATCCACTCATACGCTTGAACGACATAAAAGACACTACCCAATAAAATCGTCAATTTTAATAATTGCAATTTGAGTTGTCCTTTATACAAACTTTTGAGATATAACCACATGGTAAACGCCGATGCCAACAGCACCAGCATATTGGCAAATGTTACAACAAAAGGTAATCGTGGTTGTCCTGCCGGCGGCCATTCTATTTTTCCGGATTTTGCCAAAATAAAAGCACTGATTAACCCGCCGAAAAACATCATTTCGACAATGATAACCATAACAATCCCCAACACACTGCTGGCAACCGGCGGTTTGGACGTATCTATTTTTTGAGATGTGATACTGTTGTTCATATTTTTCTAGGGTTTAGGAACTAAATAGCGTTCTACCGGCACAACATCGGGATATAAACCGATAATTAAAAAAGTCAAAGTCATCAATGCTAATCCCAACAAAATCCAGATAAGTTTTGGTTCCCATTTTAAGTGCATAAAATACAACAACACCATACTGCCTTTGATAATGGAAATGCTAAAAACAATAAAAAATACAATCAATGGATTGCCTATAAATGACGCAAAAACCGTCAAAGCAAACAAAACTAATAAGCCGATATAAATTTTAAAATAATTGGGATGTCCATGATAATCCGGTTCGGCGGGAACCCAAACTTCATGTTCTAATCCTGCGGGTTTATGTGAACTCATAATAAATTGTTTTTTAATTAATGAATAAGATAAATCAAAGGGAACAAGAATATCCAGATAATATCAACCATATGCCAATACAAACCGGCTGCTTCAACCCGGTGATAATTTTTGTCTGTTTTAGTAACACCGCGCATCACAAAAAATAATGCCAAAGCACCGCCAATCACGTGTAGACCGTGCAAACCGGTCATGGTGTAATAAAAACTCCAATACATGGTTTCTACATTCTTGCCTTCGGCTAACAAATGTTTTCCGGGAAGCGTAAAGCCATGCATGATTTCATGTGTGTATTCATAGGTTTTGATACCTAAAAATAGCAGCGCGCACAAAATAGTTAACCAAATCCACATTTTAATCTTTTCTTTATTGCGATGCACTGCTGCTTCATGCGCTTTGACCACAAAATAACTACTGGTTAAAAGCACAAAAGTGTTAATAGTTCCGGCAATCACATTGGTGTGTTGCGCCATTTCTCCCCAACTTTCATATTTCATCCGGTTAAGGATATACATGACAATTAAACCGCCGAAAATCGCAAATTCTCCGGCAATCAAAGCCCATACAGCCAAGCGGGCTTGCGGAATATCTCTCCAAGTTAGTTTTTTTGATAGCGTTGTATTCATAATTAAGCTTCGTTTTGTGGGGTAAAATCTTTATCTTTTTCAGGCATATTGTATTCATAAGGTCCGTGATGCACTACCGGATACACGGCAAAATTGCCATGAGGCGGTGGCGAACTTGTCTGCCATTCCAAAGTATTGGCTTCCCAAGGATTGTTACTTTCAACTTTTTTACCTTTTTTAAGCGACCAAAAGAAATTGAAAATAAAAATAAACTGTGTCAGAATCAAAATAACGGCACTAATTGTAGCTATTTGACGATATAACGGTAACGGGTCTTGCATCAAAAATTCAAATTGACGATAATCGGCAATACGACGATGTTGTCCTGCTAAACCGAGTAAAAACAAAGGAAATGCAAATTCGTTAAAGAAGATAAAAGTCAACCAAAAATGGATATTACCTAGGGTTTGATTCAAATGGCGACCGGTAAATTTGTTAAACCAAAAATACATAGCCGCAAATGTCCCGAAAATCACCGTCGGGAATAAAGTATAATGAAAATGCGCCACCACAAAAGACGTATCATGCGCATAAATATCAAAAACCGATGCTCCCAAGTGTAATCCGGTAAAACCACCCAGTAAAGTAAACAGGGCTACAGAACCCAATGCCCATTTCATCGGTAAAGTAAACCGGATTTTACCATACCAAAGCGTCGCAATATAAGCCAAAATAATTCCTGCAAATGGTAGCGAAAT
>WFZY01000069.1 GCA_015489265.1 Flavobacteriaceae bacterium
AGGCACTTCCGTCCACAAAACGGCTTCGGGAACAAACACCGCTTTGGCTTTTCGTTTTTGATCTCTTTTGTATTTCCACAAGCGCACCACAATCTCCATATCTTCACAAACGGTTTGCTTACCACTTCCTACATTTTCCAAAACATAAGGCGACGTATTTATTTTGGTCAGAAAACCGCCTACATCATTCAAATCCTGTTTTTTAAACAACGAAAAAGCACCGGACATAATCAACAATGCGTTAATTTTGCTTAAACCGATACGCGAAATCATAAAAGATTTAATGTATTCATTGATTTGCCATTGCACCCAAATATTTTTCGGCACACGAGCACTTTGCACACGGTTTTTGACTATGGTTACATCATTGGCTACGGCTAATTGTCCTCCGGTAACTATGGTGTCGGGATTGTTTATAAACGGACTGACAACTTCTTTCAGCGCATCAGGATCCAAGACCGAGTCGGCATCAATGGTGCAGATATATTTGCCCGATGCATAATTGATACCGGCATTGATAGCATCTGCTTTTCCCCCGTTTTCTTTATCCAATATAAGCAAATTCCGGTCGCTTTTCAGACGATATACCGCCAACAAGTTTGCTGTATTTAAGGCGTTTTTTGGCACGTCCAATGCTACTTTTTCCACATCAAAATGTTGCAAAACGGTTTGCATCGTCCGGTCTTTCGAACCGTCATTGACCAAAATTACCTGATAATCGGGATAATCCAAATCCAAAAGATTTTCAATACAAGTGATAATGGAAACTTCTTCGTTGTAAGCAGGCACTATTATGGAAATGGAATGTTGAGTATAATTGTGTTGCGTTTGCGACTTTGATTTTTTGCTACGAATAAAAAAGTAAAATAAAGCATTGACATACAATAACACATCAATTACCAAATAAGCGGTAAAATATATAATGAATATCTTTTCTATGATGCGCAATGTGTAATACATCTATTTTGTTTTCTTGATAATTATTTTACTGCCGGGTAATGCTTCCAACAGTATTGTGCCTTGTTTGTTAGTATAGACGGTTTCTTTTCCGGCAATTTTAACCTTGACTTTTTGCCAAGGCAGTTTAACCCGGATTGTCAGCGGTTCGTCATAAAATTTATCAGTTTTCGTTTTCAATTTAATGATATAGCGACCAAAACAGCGATAGGTTTTTAGCTTTGTGTGTTGGCGTTCAATGATATATTTTCCTATACTTTTGACCGGTGCCACCCAATAATTTTTTTGCGACAAAATTTGCATCTGCTTTTCAAAGGTTTCCGGATAAAGCGAATATGTATTTCTGACTTTGTGATAGTCCAAAATGTGCATTTCCTTACTGCCTTTCGGAAACAGATGATGATACATCAAAATAAGCCATTTGCCACGAGCTTGTTCCAGCCGGTTTTCAAACTCCGTCAGATTAGGAACAGTATCACTCAAAATAGCTTTTGAATTGAGTAACAACAAATTAGAAGGTGTATCGCTATTATAGTTTTCATTTCCCGTTCTGCCAAACCAAAAGCCTGCTTTTTTTGCTGCCAAGGCGGTTTTATCGTTGGCAAATGAATACGGATAATGTATGGTGTAGCAAGTAGCACCGGTGTGATTTTCAATCAAAGTTTTATTGATTTTCATTTGTTTTGCCAAAGTGTCCAAAGGCAAACGCCTGTCATAGCGTCTGTGGCGGTAGCCGTGTGATGCAATTTCATTACCGGCTTTTTGCAATTCTCTTATTTCTTGCCACCCCATTTTTTTGATTTCAAACATACCCGGTTCGGCAGAATAAGACGCCTGTTCTTTGGTCCATTCGCCTACCAGACTGAATGTGGCGTTAAAATGATATTTTGACAAAACCGGATAGGCATATTCATATTGCGTATAAGAAGCATCGTCAAATGTAATGGATACCGCCGACGGTTTGTCGTCTTTCCAAGTGCAAATTCCAGCAGAAAATTTTTGAGCCGTCATTTGATTTGACCACCACAAAAACACAGACATTAATAATATTCGCTTCATTTTTCTTATTTTAAAAAATTGTGTTACAGATCATTAAAACTGTAAATCAACTTTTTGATTACCACCGGCATCAAAAATCAAATAATAATGCTTTTCCTTTTTGACAATACGATACGGAACAGCCGTATTGACTTTTTTCGGTTTTTGCGGTAGTTTGAAGCTCAATCCTTCTATTTTTTCAGGACTGTCAATTTCAATACTGACCCGCTTGCCTTGTTCGCTTACAAATACTTTCAAATCTTTCAATCTGTTCCAACGTTCCGCTACTGTATTTGCAGAAGCAATCCATACATTTTGCGTTTTCAGATAATCAATCAATTCTTGTAATGGCTGCAAAGTTATTGAACTTATGCCACTATACATCGGATGCCCCAAATACACCATTACGCCTTTATTCGGTTTCACAACTTCGTTAAAATACCGGAACAAATATGCTTTAAATCGTTTGGCATCTTTCTTTTGCATTTCGGCATTATAGGTAATTTTTTTATCCAATACTTTTTGATAAAAATACCAGTCGCTATGATAGATTTGCGACAGTTCCAATAAATCCAAACTTACATAAAAATCATCTTTAAAAATCGGGATATTATACGGAACAACACTTCCGCGGATAAATTCCAAATGGTTGGCAGCAATACTTGTTTCGTAGGCAAACCCCAATTTGTTGAGCACATACATTCCCCAAAAACTATTGGAAACATAAGGAAACCGGAAACCGGTAAAATGCTTGTGCCAATAATTACGGTTTAAAAGAAATTCGTTTAAGGTTTGTCCGTAATTCAACTTGCGAAAATCGGGATGATTAAAAGAATGTCCTTGTAACGAAATACGATTTTCCTTTTGCAAAAGTGCCTGAACGTCTTTTCGAATATGTGGCGTTACAAAAAACACGGTTGGTAATTTGTTGTCGTTTATAAACTTGACAATTCGTTGGTATTGTTCCGGTGTGCCTCCATCATCAAAAGTTTGACAATAAGCCGTAGTATGTGCATCTTTCCAAGGATTGACATAGACGGGATAATGCTTTTGGCCGGTGCTCAAATCAACTACCCAATGATAGAACAGGTCAATTTGCTTGCCGGTCGATAACCCACCGTCACTCAACGGATGCAATAATCTGAACGTTGGAAGTAGCACGGCTTTTCCGCTACCGTAATCGTTTACAATCAATGCCGGATAAGACTGCTTACCATCTGTTTGGTTCATATATACTTTTGCCGTTTTAGCCAACTTAACCGGCACCAAACGCCACGCCGATTTAACAAAAGCATTGTTTATATCATTCCAAATACCGTTTTTGTCCGCTTGCATAGTGAATGCGCCGGTATTCATTTCTTTCATTTCCACACCAAAGCATTCTGACAACGCCCAAGTGGTTTTATCTAAAACCCCTTTGGCAGTCAATCTGTCTTTACGGTTTGGTGTATTCCTTCCAATATTTTCACCGGCGACCAGCACACCACCGTTTTTAACCCATTCCGACAAATTTTTCATTTCCGCATCGCTCAAAAAAGTCAATGCTTCCGGCAATGGCAAATCGTGATATGAACGTATCGTCGGTGCAATAATAATTTGATATTGTTTCAACACTTCCGGTTCCATCAACACCGATTTGTTTTCCAAACGCACAAAAATGCCCAGCTTGTCAAAAGACTGCAAAGCCAAAACCGCACCGTCAGAAATAGTCCCGCGACCTGCTCCGTCACCGGTAGTTAAAAACAAAACTTTCGGTAATTGATATATTTGTGCATTTAAAGAAAAGGATAGCAGAAATAGTAATACGAGAATTTTTGATTTCATTTTTAATGCATTTTAAACACATATTATTCCTCTCACACAATTTGGCGCAATCTTTGAAAGCTGTAATCATCGATGATTTGCAAAATCCGCCTATCGGGAATCGAAATAAAACCGTGTACCGGGTCGTTTATGATTTTGTATCTGCTCACAAATAAGTAATTTTCCCAAAATTATGAAATTATGAAACAACGTATCCTTTGGATTGACGACGAAATAGAACTCTTCAAGCCCCACATTATTTTTCTTGAAAAAAAGGGCTACGAAGTAGCCACGGCCACCTTTGCCGCCGAAGGTATCGATTTGCTCAAACAACAAAAATTCGATGTGGTTTTCCTGGACGAACAAATGCCCGGCCTCCACGGGTTGGATGCCCTGATGGAAATTCGCCGCATCGACCCCTACCTGCCCGTGGTGATGATTACCAAGTCCGAAGAAGAAAACATCATGGAAGAAGCCATCGGCAAGGAAATTACCGATTACCTCATCAAACCCATCAATCCCAACGAAATTATCGTCAGCTTGAAAAAAATCTTCCGCAAGC
>WFZY01000070.1 GCA_015489265.1 Flavobacteriaceae bacterium
ATACACTTTGACATCACCGGACAGTCCGGCTATTTTGATGTTTTGATTGTAGTCGGGTAGGGCTGATTTTTTGATATTTTGTACATAAAAATAACCGCCAACGGCTAAAATCAGAAGTAAAAGTAAAATGTATTTTAAGATTTTTTTCATATTAATTAGTTTTCATTATGAGTTTTGGTCACGCAGTAAACAATGAATGTTTTGTTGCCACATAAGTGTCTAAAAAATTATAGTAAATAATACATATGGTATTACATTTAATAAATTGAGACCCAGGCTTCAAATATAATAATTTTCTATGTAATGTTTCTTGTTCTGTATAAAAAACTGCTATACGAGAAACTTATGTGGGTAGTATGGAACGCAATACAATCGCGCACCAGCTGGTCATTTTCTCGGATTCTGGTTTTTTTATAATATTAGACAACCACACCAAAGGACTCGTGCGGTAACCTTTTATCATATTCATTCTATTATAGCTTTTATTTATACCGGTTTCCGAAAAATAGCTTAATTTATCCGTAATTTTGCTTTATCAAACAATGGTAACAATGAAAAAATACTTAATACTACTCGGTTTACTGATGACGTTCAGTTGCCAAACCCAAAAACAACCGACTATGAAATCCCCCGAAACTTATAAATACAGCAACGACTTAATACATGAAAGCAGTCCGTATTTGTTACAACACGCCCACAATCCGGTGCATTGGCATCCTTGGGGCAAAAAAGCGCTCGAAGAAGCTCAAAAAAATAATAAATTGTTGATTATCAGTATCGGTTATGCGGCTTGTCATTGGTGTCATGTCATGGAACACGAGAGTTTTGAAGATACTGTCGTTGCCAAATTGATGAATACGTATTATGTCCCGGTCAAAGTCGATAGAGAAGAACACCCCGATGTCGATAAAATTTACATGAGTGCCGTACAACAACTGACCGGTCGCGGGGGCTGGCCGCTCAATGTGGTGGCATTGCCGGACGGGCGTCCTGTTTGGGGCGGAACATATTTTCCCAAAAACAATTGGATGCAAGCGCTGAAACAGATTGCGGAAATGTGGCAAAATAATCCAGAAAAATTATATAAAGCTGCCGACCAATTGGCACAAGGCATAAAAGCGGCGGAAATAGTGCACCCCAATACGGCTCAAAAATCTTTTGATGTAGCCACTATCACAAAAGCATTAGATTTTTGGAAACAATACAAAGATGACAAATATGGCGGATTTAACAGCGCCCCCAAATTTCCAATGCCGGCACAATACCGTTTCTTATTGCGAGCCGGCTATCAGCTTGACGATAAAGCTATTGAAAAATTTGTTAAACTTAGTTTGGACAAGATGGCACAAGGTGGCATTTATGACCATATCAACGGGGGATTTGCCCGCTATTCAACCGATAAAAAATGGCATATTCCGCACTTTGAAAAAATGCTTTATGACAACGCACAATTGGTCAGTTTATATACCGATGCTTATAAATTGTATCATCAGCCGGCTTATAAACAAGTCGTTCTACAAACATTACAATTTGTTGAAAACGAATTAACCGATTCAACAGGGGCTTTTTATTCATCATTAGATGCCGACAGTAATAATGCTCAAGGACATTTGGAAGAAGGCGCTTACTATGTTTTTACTAAAAAAGAATTGCAAAAAGCCATAGGTGAAGATTTTCCGTTGTTTAAAGAATACTTTAACATTAATTCATACGGATTGTGGGAAGACGGTAAATACCATTTGATAAAAAAAATGACGGATGAAGATTTTGTTAAACAATACAATATCAGTTTACCGGCTTTGCAAAAAAAAGTTACCGAATGGCGTAAAAAATTATACAAAATAAGACAACAACGCCCGCGACCACGACTAGATGATAAAACACTAACCTCATGGAATACTTTGATGCTCAATGGCTTTATAGATGCTTACAAAACTTTTGACGACCCGCATTTTCTAAAAGTTGCCCGTCGCAATGCCGATTTTTTACTACAACACCAGTTGCGACCGGATGGCAGCTTATATCACAGTTACAAAAACGGAAAAAGCAATATCGACGGTTATTTGGAAGATTATGCCTTTTTGATAAAAGCGCTTATAAATTTATATGAAGCCACCGGCACTGAAAAATACCTACAAAAAGCCCAAAGCTTAAATCAATATGTTTTAGATAATTTTTATGATGCATCTTCCGGAATGTTTTACTTTACCGGTAGCCATCAGAACGGTTTGTTGACTCGTCCGATGGAAGTTGACGACAATGTCATCCCGTCATCCAATGCAATTATGGCAGAAAATCTGTTCAAATTGGGACATTTTTTTGAACAACGGAATTTTATTGAAAAAAGCCGCCGGATGTTACATAATATGCTACCTAAAATCGACCGATACGCACCGGGCTATTATCAATGGCTCAACAATATGCTTGACCACCTTGGTCCGTTTTACGAAATAGCTATCACCGGTAAACATGCGGAAGAAAAAGCTAAAGAATTATTTCACTATTACATACCAAACAAAATTTTGGCATTTTCTGTCAACCCTTCAGATATGGCTTTATTAAAAGACCGGTATGTATCCGGCAAGACATATATTTATCTTTGTGTCGATAATACGTGTCAATTGCCGGTAACAGATGTTAAAGAAATTGTAAAAAAAATTCAAGTAAAATTGTGATGTTTATCATTTTATTATATCTTTGCACAATTAAAAAATATATTTAAGTTATGAAAAAATTAGGATTATTAATGTTAGCCGTTTTGATGATCGGATTATCATCTTGCGGGGGCGACAACGCCAACAAAGCTAAAGATGCTGCCAATAATGCAGTTGAAGCTACCAAAGATGCTGCTAAAGACGCAGCCGAAGCTACTAAAGATGCCGCTAAAGAAGCTGTTGATGCAACTAAAGAAGCTGCTAAAGACGCTACTGATGCCGTTGCCAGTGTTGACGGAAAATCTTTATTCTTAAACAATGGTTGTGTAGCTTGCCATCAAATTGACAAAAAAACCGTTGGACCGACTGTTAAAGCAATTGCTGCTGCTTATGCAGGCAAAAAAGACGACTTGGTTAAATTCTTAAAAGGTGAAGGTAAAGCAGTTGTTGATCCTGCTAATTTTGCCGTTATGCAACCCAACTTGGCTACCACTAAAAAATTAAGTGATGCCGAAAGAGCTGCTTTAGCCGATTATATCTTAAGCAACAAATAAGAAATTTTTCTTACATGATAAAAAACCACCTCGAAAGGGTGGTTTTTTTATGGTTTAGTTTAAAGTTTCTGTTTAAAGATGACAAACCCGAATCGGCTTCTGTGGTGCCAGTGCCGGAAGTTTGACGTCTATCTTATCATTGCGTGCCGAATTTCATACAGTCAATATCTTGATTTCCATCATTTTAAACATGATTTTTGTGTATGGTGTGTTAGAATCATCTGTCCGTATCGAAAGGATTATCGGTAAAGCCGGTAAAGGGGTGATTCAAAAAATTTTTGGCATTATATTGTTGGAAATTTCGGTCAAACTATTTGTTACGAATATTAAAAGGTTGTTATAAATTAAATCAACATTTTATAATTAGACCTGTCAGGTTTAGAAACCTGACAGGTCTTTTTTGTTGTTTATCCTTATAAGCTATAAAAAGCTACCAACGAAATGGTTGTTTATATGCTTAAGCTTGCGTAATCCTTATAGTATTGACCATTCCTTTTTTGGTAATGGGCATTGACAAGACGCTGACCATCATATCGTCATCTTGCAAATAGTCATTTTGACAAGCAATTTTTTCAATATCACGAATGGTTTCGTCTGTTGAAAGTATTTTATCGTAATAAAAAGGTACAACACCCCACAACAATGCCAAGCCATTTAAAATACGTTTATTAGCTGTAAAAACCAAAATATCAGCCGCGGGTCGACGGGCGGAAATTTTATAAGCACTAAATCCGGATGCCGTAAACGTACTGATAACCGCTGCCGAGACATCTTTGGCTATCTTAGATGCGTTAAAACAAATTACTTGTGAAATAAAGCGTTCATCTCTATGTTTAGGTATCGGGGCAATCTCTGGTACTTTTATCAAATCGGAATTTTCGACCCGCAAAATAATTTTAGTTACTTGTTTAATGACTTTAACCGGATCTTTACCAACAGATGTTTCCCCCGACAGCATCACGGCATCGGCACCATCCATAACCGAATTGGCTACATCATTGACTTCGGCTCTGGTCGGAATGGCATTGGTAATCATACTTTCCATCATTTGCGTGGCAATAATGATCGGTTTTTGATGCAATTTGGCAATATGGACTAATTTTTTTTGAATCAACGGCACTTCTTCCAAAGGCAGCTCGATGCCTAAATCACCACGAGCTACCATTAATCCATCTGCTTTTAAAATGATATCGTCGATATTTTCGACAGCTTCGGGCTTTTCTATTTTGGCAATAACCGGAATTTTATAACCGGAATGTTCGTTGATAAAATCATTAATCATGGTTAAATCATCAGCCGAGCGTACAAATGATAGAGCGATCCAATCGACTTTTAGCTTAATGGCAAACAGTAAATCTTTTTGGTCTTTTTTGGTCAAGGCAGGCAAAGAAACTTTGGTATTGGGCAAATTGACCCCTTTTTTGGAAGACAAATTACCGCCTTCGACGACTTCTGCTTTTACTTCATCTTTTTTGTTGGTATTCAATACTTTGACTTGTATTTTACCATCATCAATCAGGATATTTTCGCCCGGAAAAACATCTTTTGGCAGTTGTTTATAAGTGATATAAAGCATTTTGTTATCGTTGTCGGTAACAACTTTGTTTTTGGTCGTAAAAGTGATAATGTCGCCTTTGTTAAGAACCGTATTTCCGGCAACCTTTCCGATACGCAATTTAGGACCTTGTAAATCCGCCAAAACAGCAATCACCGTATTGAGCTCTTTACTGATTTGTCTAATCTGTTTAACCTGTTCTTTGACTGTCTCATGGTCGGCATGTGAAAAATTGATTCTAAACACATTTACTCCAGATTTGACCATTTTCAGTTTGGTTTTATAAGACTCAGTTGCCGGACCTAGTGTCGCAACTATTTTGGTTTTTTTGTGTATCATTGCTTACAAATATTTTTACAAAGATAAGCAATAGTTAATTGTTGAAAGTTAAGAGTTTGTAAAATTGAAACTTGATACTAAAAAACCTCAATTCATATTTTTTTCAATTCCTCATTCCTCAAAATCATCCGGATAAGCCCGTTGGATTTCGTCAAAAATACTAAAGATGTTGTCTAAATGGTCTTCCGTCACCAAACGGATACGAAAAGGTTTAAAATTGGGAATAGCTTTAAAATAATTGGAATAATGCGGTCTGGTTTCCAATATACCAAGTCGTTCGCCTTTCCATTTTATTGCTAATTTTAGATGTTTTTTTGCCATTTGTAAACGTTCGGAAACTTTTGGGGTTTCCAAAATTTCGCCGGTAGCAAAATAATGTTTTATTTGTTTAAAAATCCATGGATTGCCGATAGCTGCCCGCCCAATCATAGCACCATCCAAACCGAATTCATCCCGGATACGTTTGGCATCTTGTGGGGTTTTTATATCGCCATTGGCAAAAATCGGGATATGAATACGCGGGTTATTTTTGACTTCGGCAATTTTGTGCCAATCTGCCGTTCCGCTATACATTTGTTTACGTGTGCGTCCGTGTATCGATAGGGCTTTTATACCGGCATCTTGCAAACGCTCGGCTACTTCATTAATAACGATACTGTTGTCGTCCCAACCTAAGCGGGTTTTAACTGTTACCGGCAAGTGTGTATGTTTAACGACAGCTTCGGTCATTTTTTGCATTTTGTCCAAATCACGCAAAATACCGGCACCGGCACCTTTGCTCACCACTTTTTTAACTGGACAGCCGTAATTGATGTCAATGATTTCCGGATTGACGTGTTCTATACGCTCTACGGCTTTGAGCATAGAATCGATATTATGTCCGAAAACTTGCACACCTATAGGACGTTCGGCATCAAAAATATCCAATTTTTTGGCAGATTTTTCCGCATCACGTATCAAACCTTCCGATGATA
This sequence comes from Flavobacteriaceae bacterium, assembly GCA_015489265.1. GTDB lineage: Bacteria > Bacteroidota > Bacteroidia > Flavobacteriales > Flavobacteriaceae > WGBX01. The sequence goes on from WFZY01000070.1 coordinate 6,077, forward strand.
CAAATTCGGTAAACATCAAATCAACACCGTATGCCTTGCATAACGCCCGAAACGGCGGGTCGCTGATGTCTTCCATAGGTGCTAATATCAATGAAAAATCGGGTAATTTTACCGAGCCAATCTCTATCATCTAACAAATTTTTGGCAAAAATACGATAAAATATTTGGCGATATACAAATTTTATCAGACCTGTTAGGTTTCCAAAACCTGACAGGTCTGATAAAATTTGTATTTTGCATGAAAAAAGCACCGGAATTTCGGCGCTTTTGTGTTTTTGTAATTTAAAAAAAATTTATTTAAAAGCTTGGATACCGGTAATATCATAGCCTGTAATCAACAGGTGGATATCGTGGGTGCCTTCGTACGTAATGACGGATTCGAGATTCATCATATGGCGCATAATCGGATATTCGCCGGTAATACCCATAGCGCCCAATACTTGACGTGCTTCACGAACAATATTGAGTGCCATAGCCACATTGTTACGTTTTGCCATAGATATTTGTGCGGCGGTTGCCCGTCCTTCGTCACGCAGTTTGCCTAAACGCCAAACCAATAGTTGTGCTTTGGTAATTTCTGTAAGCATTTCTGCTAATTTTTTTTGTTGTAATTGGAAACCTGCAATGGGTTTACCGAATTGAATCCGTTCTTTGGCATAGCGCAACGCCGTATCGTAAGCATCCATTGCGGCACCAATAGCTCCCCAAGCAATCCCATAGCGGGCGGAATCGAGACAAGTTAAAGGACCGCGTAAACCGTCAGCTTCGGGCAAAAGGTTTTCTTTGGGAACTTTGACATCTTGAAAAATCAATTCGCCTGTAGCCGATGTTCTTAAAGACCATTTGTTATGCGTTTCGGGAGTTGAAAATCCTTCCATTCCACGTTCTACAATCAATCCTTTGATACGTCCGGCTTCATTTTTTGCCCAAACAATAGCAATATCGGCAAAAGGCGCATTGGAAATCCACATTTTGGCACCGTTGAGCAAGTAATAATCGCCTTTGTCCACAAACTTGGTTTCCATACCGCCGGGGTTAGAGCCGTGATTGGGTTCTGTCAAACCGAAACAACCCATCAATTCACCGGTAGCCAATTTAGGCAGGTATTTTTGTTTTTGAGCTTCGCTACCGAATTTCCAGATAGGAAACATCACCAATGATGACTGTACCGAGGAGGTAGAGCGAATGCCCGAATCACCGCGTTCCAATTCTTGCATTAACAAGCCGTAGGAAGTGTAATCTAGACCAGGACCACCATATTCTTCGGGAATAAAGGGTCCAAAGGCGCCAATTTCGCCCAAGCCCTTGATTAAATGCTTGGGAAATTCTGCTTTTTGAGCATATTCTTCAATGATCGGTGAGACTTCACGTTTGACCCATTCGCGTGCAGCATCTCTAACCAGTTTATGTTCATCTGATAGCAAATCATCTACCAGATAATAATCGGGGTGTTTAAATAAATCTTGTGCCATATTGTTTTGATTATTTTTAAATTAGGCAAACATACTAATTTGTAAGGATATTTTAACTGAAAAAGATAATTTTTTCTAATGTTTCTGCAGCCAAAATTCAGGATTGAGTTTGGTGGTGTTTTTATAAACTCTAAACTTTAATTCTGTTTTACCGAAAGCATCGGTGGCGACTTTGCCTATGGCTTGTTTGGTTTTGACATGTTCCCCGGGTTTGACATAAACTTCTTTCAAGTTGCCGTAAATAGTCAGATAATTTCCATGTTTGATAAAAACAGTATTGTTGCCTCCCGGAATATACTGAATTTGCAAAATTTTCCCTTCAAAAACCGCATAAACCTCACTGCCGGGTTCGGTGGCTAAATAAATACCGGTATTGATAACTTTGACATTTTTAAATATTTCATGATGTTGCTTGCCAAATTTACGGGCAATATATGCTTTTCTAACCGGCCAAGGTAAAGCCCCTTTATTGGCAGAAAATTTAGCTGCCAATTTTTGTCCTTCCGGTGTTAAAAAGAATTTAGATTTTTGACGCAAAGCTTTTTTGACTTTCCGGTTTGAACGCGCAATGGCTTTTTTAATCAAATTCTCAATCATCCGGTCGATTTTTGCCTGTTCGCGTTGTTTGGCTTTGATTTGTTTGAGAT